>CAZITS010000110.1:0-11093 GCA_964542185.1 uncultured Pirellulaceae bacterium | reverse complement strand
GACGCCGATTGTAACGGTTGCTGGTGCGTGCCGGATTGCGTTATGGGAAGCTGCGAGGGGATCCGTAGCAGCGGGCAGGAGCCCCGTCTCACCGGTTGGACTTCGTCGCTGAAGGTCGAGTCCGCAAGGCGCCTATAAATTCGACAAGATCGGCAAATTCGGTATTGCTGAGATGGTCGACCAGGCCATCCGGCATCAGCGATTTTTGACTGGGACGACGAATGTCAATCGCCTCCTGTGCCAGGCGGATCACCTGTCCTTCCCCGTCGACCAACTCAAGTGAAACGTCCGACTCGTTGCGGACCAGACCGGTCAGGACCCGTCCGCTCTCGGTTGCCAGAATGACAGAGGTGTACCCATTGGCCAGCCTCCGGGAAGGGGCCAGAATCGAGTCGATGGTCTCGGAGCGGTTAAATTGTGCCGCGAAACCAGCCAGGTCGGGTCCCACTTGGCCACCGCGTCCTGCGACCGCATGGCAACGTGCGCAGCGCACTTTGCGGGTGTTGAAGAAAAGTTGTTTGCCCCGCGTTGCATCGCCTTGGTTGGCCAGTGCATAGGACCGTAGCAGCGGGGAACGAGAGAGGGCCAGTCGTTGCGGGTCGATGTCCTGGTCCGGCGTCGAAACCTGGACGCTGAATTGCCAGGTTCCGATACCGACATGACTTTGTACCAGTAGTTCGTTTTCGCCCTGCTCCAGGCGGATGGGGATCAGATCCTCGTCCGCTGCAAAGAGCCGCCCCGACCAGTCACGAAAGCGATAGACTTGCTGACCGTTGACCCAGATCCGCAGCGAACCACTCGAACCGACCGAGAGCACGGCGCGCAGGGCGGCGGGTGCGGTGAGCAGGGTGTGGGCAAAGACATTGATCCGGCTGTTGTTGTTGTCATCAAACCCAAGCTGTGTCGCGCGGTTTGAGATCGTCCCATACTTTGTCAGTGTGGTAACGCCCTTGATGTTGCCAGCCGCGGTCCAACGCCACTTGACGGGGGTCCCGTCGGCACCGGGGTGGGATTGGGAAAAGTCCATGCTGGTTTGTCCGAAAACGTCTCCGGTCACTTCGCGTGGGAAGGGGCCGATCGTCCGCCAACGGGTGACGGGTTGCAACGGCAGCAACACGCGTTCGACTTGGGCCTTTACTGCAGCAGGCAAATCGGACCGCTTGTGCAGGTCGCTGGCAACTTCGTTTCGCAGTGCGTGGAGCGCTTCTCGGCATTGGCGTTGCCGAGTGGGGTTTTGATCGGCCAGCCCCGCCAGATAAATCTCAACCGCCTGGGCGGTAGGCATTGTGGCCAGGGCATCAATGACCGCTGTACGCAATTCGGCAATCCTGAATTGTTGGACTAGTTCGGGGATGGCCTCCTGGTACCGGTGCTGCCCGACCGCTTTGATTGCTGCCTGCTGGACTGCCCGGCTGGTATGTTGCAGGTGCTGCCGAACCGATGTTTGCCAGCGCTGCGCATCGGTGTTGTTCTCGAGTTGGCGGACCGCTTGCAGGCTGGCAACCAGCACCTCGGGATTGCGATGTGTTAGCAAACGTTCCAGTTGTTCTGCAGGCAGTTCTCCGCGCTCGGCCAGGGCCGGTACCGCGAGGGCTAACAGCACCGCTGCCGTTGTGGGGCGCTGGACCAGTTTTCGCAGGGCCCGTGTGGCCGTCTCGCTGGGGTTCGCCAGCAGGCCGGTCAGCGCCAGTTGTCGCAATGCCAGAGGCTCAGTAGTGGTCGTCGCACCGTTCGCCAGACGTTGCAGTGCGGTCGGCCGATCGAATTGAACGAGTACCCCGATCGCTGCCCGCCGCACAGGCAAGGATATGCTGTTGTCTACCCAGGGGAGTGCTAAATCGACTGCTGCAGAACCGATAGACGGGAGGGCCTCCAGAATCAGCACCCGCTCCTGGTCGTTACGTTGTTGCAGATTATGGGCGAATGTCTCGCGGATTCTCTGGCCGGCGGCGACAGACCATGTTTCGCTACGGACCGGGCGGTTGCCGATCAGTGGGTTGGTACCAAACCAGGCACCGTCCCAGTCAGGAAAACGCAAATAGAGGTCTGCCAGGCAGCGATAGGCGGTCGCACGCAGTTTTCGGTTAGAGGCTCTATTGGCGACCTGGCACCAGGTTTCTACCACGCGTTCGTCCCACTGGCGTTCCAGCAGCGAGACAACCGCCCTCTGTGCAGTACCCTGTCGGTTGAGAAGCTGGTCGACCAGTTGTTCGGTATTCCAGTTGTTGATCCGCTCCAGTGCGCGGCGCACGGACCAGGAGACAAAAGGGTCCGCGTCGTCCAGCGCAGCGAGTAATGCGGGAACGCTGTCGGCCACGCCGATCCGTCCCAGGGTAATCGCTGCTTCACGGCGGACACGCGGTTCCTCGTCGGTCAGGCAGCGGACTACGAGTGCCGCCAGTGGGCTGTAGCGGCGGATCCCGATCACACGGAGTGCTTCCACGCGGAGATTGGGGTCCGGATCTTCGATGAGTTTAGCCAGCAGTGGATCCGCCGTTTCGCGGCCACGATCCAGTGCCCACAGCGCATGACGTCGCGCTGCGGCGGAACTGGCTGTCCGCAGTAGAGTTCGAAGCGCCGCTGGGTTTCCAGCATTGTGACCGGTGAGAAAGCGTTGGGCCGCCAGCCGTGCGCGACGGGCGGGGTGTGCGAGGTTGGAGAGGGCCTGTGCGACGTCTTGGGGAGCAGGTGCTGGCGGTGGCCTGGTGGCGTCGGCGCCCTGGTAACGCAGGCGATACAAGCGACCCCGCTGGATGCCTGTTTGCAGTTTGGAGGGGATTGCCCAGTCCACGAGCAGAATGCTATTGCCATCGCCGCCGACAGCCGCGCAAAACGGGCGGAAACTTTCCAGTGGTCCTGCTTGCACGACGTCGCTACGGCGTTTGAGGCGATAGCTGGCACCGGCCGGTTCGATCTCAAAACGAATCAGCGTTTGCAGGCCCCAATCGGCAAAAAACAGGTTGCCTTGGAATTGGGGCGCCAGTCCCGCCTCCTCGAAGCAAAACCCCTGTGACCCGGCGCCACCGATACGCCCGGTGATCAAGGGCAAGGCGTGCTGAGGCGCGTCCAGGAACTCGTAAGGGTAGCCGTAATGGCCTCCGTCAATGAGGTGGATCAGGCCATTGGGCCATTGCTTCGAGTCGTCGTCGTTGCCGTAGGCAAAGGCGTCTCCACGGCGATTGATGGCGACCGAGAGTGGATTGCGCAATCCACTGGCGACCAGCTCCAGGTCGGTGCCATCAGGTCGCACACGCAGCACACCACCACCGTGCACGCGTAACGTTTTCCCATCGCTTCCCACCGCTGCCGGAATACCCTTGTCTCCGAATGGTACATACAGGAACCCGTCCATGCCGAGTCGCATACCGGAAATCACGTGGTCGTTGTAGCCGTTGAAAGCCGGGTTCCGCGGTCCCAACCCGCGCACCAGGTCGATGCGCTGGTCTGCGCGACCATCTCCGTCGGTATCGCGCAGCGCAGTCAGCAATGGTGCGTGTGCGACCAGTAATGTGTCTCCGGTCCATTCCAGGCCCATGATCGGTCCCAGATTTTCCGCGAAACGGGTGCGTACCAACTGCCCATTGACGCGCCGCAGTGTGACGATGTAATCAATCGGTTCGGTGGCGGGGCCATTCAGGTCCATTGGGTCCTGGGCCAGGAAGAGCAGGCCCTCGGATGTTTCCAGCACCGCAGTCGGCGCGTGAATCAAGGGCGCTTGCGCAAGCAGTTCGACGGACCACCCGGCGGCAGTTGCCGGCAGCGGCGCGGATTCGGCCGCATTACCAGTGGGCATCCCGCCGGCCATCAGCAAGACGAGCCAGGGGTACGGCAATCGCATGGTAGCCTCCGCGGCGGTGGAAATCGTTTGCCAGCGCATCCGAGTTTGCGCGGCAGACGCTGCTCGGCGCAGACCTGGTGGCTTCAGGGTTTGGCTGGAGTCGCAGCCGCCAGCGGCTTCAATGCCAGATTGCGAAATCGTACCGAACTTCCCGGGTCATGCTGCTGGAGCGCCAGGTAGCCGCGTCCGATTTTCCTGGGTCCTTCTGCACCTTTCGGTTCGGTATAGTCGACTACAATCTTGCCATTGAGGCGTACCACAATGTTTTGCCCCGAGACTCGAATGTGTACCTGGAACCACTCGTTGTCATGGACCGGGGAGTCGTACAACTTGACTACCGCCCACAAGCTGCCCGTCTTGACCGGATCGCGGTGGGAATTGTTGATTTGCACTTCGTGGCCATCAAAGAACCATCCCTCGGGATGGTGCGCGATGTGGAAATAGATTCCAGAGTTGCCTCCTTTATTGATCATCACATCGCCACGGAATTCAAAGTCCTGGAGTTCGCGTTTTGTGTAGTACAAGTGGCTCCGGGCACCACTGCCCACAATGGCACCATCTTTGACGCTCCAGTTTTCAGGGCGTTCATTGGGCTTCCAGCCAGCCAGGGACTTGCCATCGAATATCGAGATCCATCCCTTGTCCTGGGTGGGGTCCTGAGCCGCGTCCTGGGCTGCGTCCGCTGCGACTAGTGGGCTAACAAGCAGCAACGTGAAGGTGGTGCCGAGCAGGTGTCTCATCAGTCCGTACTCCCAGGTTGTTGGCGGAGTGTGTCGGTCGATCTCACTGGAGCAATGTCAACAGCGCCACGTATCCTAACCGCTGGTCCAGCACGTGCCAATTCACCGATGTTGTGGCTGTGTGGGTGGCTGAAGAACGTGCATTTCAGTGGTCGTTGGTGCACCGTCAGCCAACATTGCGCCACCCGCTGTTAGAGCGGGGGATCAGGTAAATACTGCCGCAGTATGGCCCGCGCACGCGAAAGTCGGCTGCGCACGGTGCCCAGGGAAATTTGCAGCATCTCGGCGATCGCCTGATAGTCAAAACCCTCGAGTTCCCGCAGTACCAGGATAGTCCGGTGTTCTTCGCTCATGCGGTCCAGAGCGGTGGACACCTGGTCCGCCAGTTCGAGTCGTTCGAGTCGTTGGCCTGGCGTTTCCGATTGGGCTGCGCGGTCAAACAGAGGCGCTGTTCCGACTTGATCAGTGGATACGGTCGGTCGAGTTTGCCGTTTGCGTGTCATTGTCCGGTTAAAGGCGATCCGGTACAGCCAGGTATAAAAACCGCTTTGACCGCGGAATTGTTTGAGGTTCAGATAGGCTTGAATGAAGGCCTCTTGGACGACATCTTCGGCTTCCGCATGGCACCCCGTGACATGGACAAAACTGGTGAACAACCGATCCTGGTATCGGCGTACCAGCTGGTCAAAGGCGCTTGCGTCACCGTCAAGCGTTTGTGCGATGAGCCGTCCCTCGTCGTTCACAGACCTGCAGCGCCCGATGAGTATGGAAAAGAGGACCGCGGGAAGCCACCGCGGACACACCCCAAATGATGGAAAAGGTGGGGCGTTTGGTAGCCTCGTCTATCATGCGGCGACAGTCACGGGCTGTCAAACGCGAAACTGCGCTCCTGATCTGCCCGGTCGCGCACGTCTGCGCCGCCGCCTCCCCATATAGGGCTCAATCTGCCTGGTCAGGGGATGAAACAGGTGTTCTGTTCGTACAAGCGGGGCGGTATGTCTCCGAGTACCGGTACCAGCAGTCATCGCTCGTGTCAGTTCACGGGAACACCGCTGGCCTGCAGCACTGCTGCCTGGACTGCCAGGTCATGTGCCGGCGGATAGTCCGATTCTTTTTCACCGCGGAGGACTTTGGCCAGGTCACGAAAGTCGCCATCGTATCGACCCCCCAGTGACTTGAGCGGGATTTCCATTTGCGTACCCCGTTGGTAGTTGCCCTGATTTTGTTCCAGAGTCAGCAGTAACTTGGGTGCCTCCAGGGGTTTGATATCGATGGTGCCTTCGCTGCCACACAGTACAAACTGTCGGCGACTGCCACCGGCTACTTCTACCACAGCACTGCGGATGGTGGCGGTAGCTCGGGCGTATTCAAAAACGGCCAGCTGGTTGTCAGCGAGTTGGTCGAGATCCGGTCGCGTACGACGTGTAAAGGGCGTGACTTTATCCGGAGCCCCCATAGCAACGGTCAAAGCGTCGATCAGGTGGCAGCCCAGTTCAAACATCGTTCCACCCGGATATTCGGCCAGGTTCTGTCGTGTACCGGGGCCGACTTTCTTGCTGATCACACCATGAGCTTCAAAGGGCTCGCCCAGCCAGCCTTTCCGCAATGCGTTGAACAGGAACGCAAACCCTGGGTTGTAGCGGAACATATAGCCCATTTGCACTGTCAGGCGTTGTCGCGTCGCGTTGTCCAGGACCTTTTTAAAGTCTGACAGGTTTTCGCCAGCCGGTTTATCGAGGTGGATATGCTTTCCAGCTGCCACACAGCGGGCCGCAGTCGGAACGAGGTTGCGCACCGTCGTTTCCACAGCGACTAGCGCCAGTCCTGGTGCGTTGAGCATTTGCTCTTCGGTCATCCGTGGAACATCACGGTAGGCAGGTTGATCCTTTACCGCCGCCCACCGCGCATCGTCCGGTTCGACGACTCCGATCACTTCGAATTCGTCACTGAATTTGCGCAGCGTGGACATCTTTCCACTTGCGTGGGCATGTCTGGTACCAATCTGTCCGGCCTTGATTTTTTTCCCGGCCACGCGGTGAGCACGAGCCTGGCCGGGCCATTTGCTGAGCGCGGCGGCGGCGGCGGCGGATGTGCCGTATTGAAACGCCTGTCGACGGTTCGGAAAGCTCATGAGTCAGATCCTGTGGGTGGGAAAAGTGACAGTCATCGGATGGACAGGGTGCTCCCTGTCATTGGGGCCGTGGGTGACAAAGCTCGCACGCGCAGATCACATTGTCCGGGATGCAGCCGGGAATTGCGACGGGTCTTGCAGGGCAGTCAACGAGTCTCCGGCCGGTTCAGGATGCCGTGTGTACCTGGTGAGGCAGCCATTCGCCAGGTGCCAGACCCAGTGTGTGGATTTCGAGTGCGCCACTACGCTGGCCGGAGGAGACGAGAATCGCCCCGATGTCGGCATGGTGCTGGCAATAGATTTTGCTGGGCTCGTAACCGAGCACAAAAAAGGCGGTCGACAAGGCGTCTGCCAGTGCGGCAGAGGGGGCGAGTACCGTGGCGGAAAGCAGCGCTTCGGCTGGCCAGCCGTTGCGGGGGTCGAGTACGTGACTGAACCGCCTTCCTTGAAAGTGGAAGAATTGATTGGCCGAGCCCGAGGTACCCAGGGCACGATCGCGCAAGCGAACCTGCCCTAATTCGGTATCCGGTTTGAGCGGGTGTTTCAGGGCGACCAGCCAGCCGTCAGGGTGGACATCGTGACCGGTGCGGTGACCGGTTGCCAGCACACTACTACGACCGCCATGAAGCAGAGCACTGGTAACATCGTGATCACGCAGGATTTCCAGACACTGATCGAGTGCATAACCTTTGCCGATGCCACCAAGATTGACTTCCAGTTTCGGATGACCGAATGCGATGGTGCAATCGGTCGGACCTATTTCCAGCCTGCTGGATCCCACGCAGTCGAGAGCCATGTCAATTTCATCTTGCGACGGCAGGCGCCCCTGGCGGCGGTAAAACCCCCACGTCTTGGAGAGTGGTCCGGAGGTGATATCAAAGGCCCCGCTTGTCTCGTGATAGAGCTCTACGCACTGCGCTAACAACCTGAACAAGTTTGTCGAGACTGGATAAGGGTGGTGCGCAGCGCGGCGATTCAGTACGCTGACCTCGCTCTCTGGCTGATACACGCTCAACTGTTCTTCCAGACAGCTGACTTGTTCCAGGGCGGTGAGCGCCGCTTCGGTACCCAGATCGGCTTCACCGGCGTTGAGTAGCACTTGGAATTCACAGGCCATTGCGGTACGACCGACCTGGACCAGATAACGTGGAGCTTCGGTTTCCGCCGGTGTTGGCGGGGACGGTGAGGGCCCAGCCGGTGCAGGGCTGGGGAGCAGGTTCTCGGCTGCTCGCAAGGCGCTCTTGCCTTGCAGGAAATCACGTCGGCTAGAAGGGCTTTGTGACATGGCACCCGCTAGTGTGGCCCTGAACCGTGTCTGCCTGTCGTTACGAATTATTCGTGGCGTAACGCTTCGATGGGATCCATCTGCGCGGCGCGGTACGCTGGATAGAGCCCAAACAGGACTCCAATCACTACCGCGATTCCGAAGGCGAGGGGGATCGATGCGGGCACAATGGTTGGTTCGACATTACGGACCACGCCGGGCAAGTTACTGATCAACTGTGGGGCGTAGGTTTCCAGGGTCCAACTCAGCAGTAGCACCGACGGTTTGCAGAGATAACCGGCTGCGATACCAATAAAACCACCGACACTGGACAACACGATCGTTTCCGCGAGAAACTGACGAACGATGTCGGCGCGTTTGGCGCCGATGGCGCGGCGGATGCCAATTTCACGCGTGCGTTCGGTAACGGTGGCCAGCATGATATTCATAATGCCGATACCGCCAACGAGCAGCGAAATCCCAGCGATGACGCCCATGAAGACCATGAACATCAGTCGTGTATTCCTGGCCTGGTCGAGCAGTTCTTTCGGGATGACCACTGCCGTATCGCCGACTTCGTCGTGATGACTGAGGCTCGTCTTGACGAGCCGCGCCGTCTTCATCACGTTGTCAATGCTGTTGATTCTCAAGGTGATCTGGTCAAGTTCGATCGTTTGACCTTCGCGCGATCCGCTGCGCCGGACCACGATCGTGTCACCGATTCTGCGGCGAATCGTGGAAATCGGCACGTACACGTCTTTGGAGAAGTCCTGTGCTGAAAGGGATCCGCCCACGGCTGCCGTGGCATCGCGATGTTTGAGGACGCCGACGACCTGGTAGTAATCCATGTGGTCCAGGAGGTAGATGCGGCGGCCAATGGGATCCTCGAAGGGAAACAGCTTGTCGGCAACTTCCTTGGCCAGTACGCAGTGGTTCTGTTCTAACTTGACCTCAGCCGCGGTGATGAAGTGCCCCCGGTCGACTTCGAGCCGTGTTACTTCGGCATACTCAGGAACTGACCCAACCAGGCGACCGTCGATACTGCGATCACGAAAACGAATTTCGCGACGCATTTCGCGGATTGGAATGGCGCTGGTGATGGTGGGAATCGTCTCGACGAGTTTGTCGTAATCCGATCGCAACAATCCATAGGCCAGAATAAAGCTGTTGGAGCCCGAATTGGGAGGATTTACCGGCTTGATAGAGCGCACGATGATGTTGTCGGCTCCCAGGCCTTCAATTTGCCGCTGGGCCTCCTGACTGATTCCCTCACCGATCGCGAGCAGCCAGATGACGCTGGCGACGCCGATAAAGATACCCAACACGGTCAGCGCTGAGCGCATCGGATGGAGCAGCAGGCTCTTGATACCCAGGACAAAAGTTCTCAGGATCAACATGGGCAATTTGGGGTCTGGACAGCCGTACAGTGAGACCACCACCGCGCTGCGGAGGTAGTACGAAAGAGAACCAGCAGGCGTTCAATCAGAGTCCATCTGAGGGTGGAGGTGTCCAACCCAGACTCGTAGGCGGATTAGTTGCGGGTGGCGGCGCGGTTGCAGTTGTAGGATTGTTCGCCTTCATGGCCTCTTCGGCGGACGAACCGAGCGCGTAATGCCCGTAGGTTTCATTCGCGCGGTCAAACTCCATCAATCCGTCGCGCAGTCGAATGATCCGCTTCGTGAAGGCGGCAACTTCGTCTTCGTGCGTCACCATGACGATCGTTTTGCCCGCTTCATTGAGTTTCATAAACAGGTTGAGAATCTCTTCCGTTGTTTTCGTATCGAGATTACCGGTCGGTTCGTCTGCCAGCACAAAGAACGGGTCATTCACCAGGCTGCGCGCGATTGCAGCGCGTTGCTGTTGACCACCTGAGAGTTGGGCAGGGCGGTGGCTGAGGCGGTCGCCAAGCCCTACCAGGTCCGCCATTTCTTCGCAGTGCTTGCGGGCGGAGCGACTTAGTCTTCCCTGGTAGTAGAGGGGGACTTCGATATTTTCAACGAGCGTCAATTGAGGGATCAAATTGAACGACTGGAACACAAATCCAATACGCGTGGCGCGAATATTGGAAAGTTCGTTATCGCTCATCTGACTGACGTCGTCTGGTCCCATGTAGAGCCTGCCGCCCGTCGGTCGGTCAAGGCATCCCACCAGGTTCAGCAAAGTACTTTTCCCAGAACCCGATGGTCCCATGATGGAGACAAAATCCCCCTCGGGGACTTCGAAGGACACGCCATTTAACGCGTGGACCGTTTCCCCTTTGAGGAAATAATCTTTTTGGAGATCTTCGAGTTTGAGCGCGACACTGTTATCGCTCGCGCTGCTGTTGTAGTTCGCGGTGGCAATTCCGGGATCGTTCATTCGGCTCCTCCAGAGGTGGCCAACATTTTTCCAGCGGGCGCTGCATCCGATTGCTGCGAGACGGCTTCCTCTTCCGACGCCGGTGCTTCGAGATCCGGGAACCCGGAAAAGTCGAACTTTTCAAAGTGTTCCCGAGGGTTCATGACGACTTCTTCGCCTACTTTGATACTGTCGGACGCCTGTTCATCGATGGCGACCGTTTTGTCATTGGTCGAGGCAAAGACAACACGTTTTGTCTGGTATTTCTCTCCTTGCCGAAACAAGCAGAATGTCTTGCCAAGATGTTCCAGTACACATTGGACAGGGACTTGTAACGCGTCATTACGGTCATCGACATGGATACGTACTTCCGCGGTCAAGCCGTTGCGAATCGCCGCTGGTGGGTCGGCGATTTGAATCAAGCAAATGTATTCTTTGGTATTGGAACTCCACCAGTTGCCGGGTTCGGCATACTTGTTGACCTTGCTGACTTCACCCTGGAGTTTCATATCACCGAAGGCATCGATGGCAATCTCTACCGGCATGCCCTCTTTCACCAGGTTAATTCGGTTTTCACTGATCTTGGCCTCGATTTGCATTTTCCCGGGAGCAGGCAGCCGGAAGATCACTTGGCGTTCGCGTACTGCTGCGCCTTTCTCCACGACAAATTCTGCCGAGCTGCGGCTGCTTTGGACATTCGCGTACACGACTTGTCCATCCTGGGGCGCGACCACTTTACAGACTGCGATTTGGTCTCGAATTTCCTTTAATTTTTGTTCTTCC
>CAZITS010000109.1:0-11116 GCA_964542185.1 uncultured Pirellulaceae bacterium | reverse complement strand
GGCTTTGGCACGTTGGCAGTATGAACCGATTCGCAAGGTCTGGAGAAACAGATTGCAGGATCCGCAAAGCCGAGGTTCTCGCCTGCGTTATGCGATGACAGGCCTTGCCATACTCGAGGACCAGGACTCCGTGGCACGGCTTCTGGAGATGGTTCAACAACCTCTTGAGATGCCTGTCCGGTTGCGCGCTGCCCAGGCACTAGCCGAGTTGCGCCACGAGGACCTGGAAACAACAGCGCGTCGGCTGATGACAGCTGCCGATGTTCCATCCCGGCTGGGGAGGCTGCTGGCGGTGACGCTACTGAAGCATCATCGTGGTGAGGTGGCCCAGGAGCTGCTGCTGGAAATGACAGGTCCACGGGAAGATCCAGTGGTGGCTGCGCGGGCACTGTCGCGTCTGTTCGATCTGGATCCGGGCGCTGCGGCCAGGATCGCCCGGGAAACGATCTCGTCGCCTGATGCACGGTTGCGACTCATGTCGATACCGATGTTGGAGACACTCGCTGATGAGACCGCGGTGCGTTTGCTGACAGAGGTGCTGGACGATCGGCATCCACAAATTCGCCAGGCGTCACGGCAGGGACTATTGCGATTGGTTCAAGCAGAGAAATCTTTGGATGCTGTGGTTCGTGAACGCACGGTGGAGATGCTGGGCACCGACCGCTGGCGCGGACAGGAACAAGCGATTGTCTTGCTGGTCACATTACAGCATCGTCAATCTGCAGGACGCCTGGTGCAATTATTGGATGCCCCGTTCCCGGCTGTGTTTCGAGCAGCCGCCTGGGGCTTGCGAGAGTTGAGCGTGCCCGGTGCGTTACCGGCGATGTTACGCAAAGCGGAGCGTGAAGTGGCGGCCGGGCTGGTCACGGATATGGATCGTGAGATCGATGTGCAAGTGAGTTATTTGATGGAGGCCTTTGGGTTAGCAGGCTATCGGCAGGCGGAACCACTGATGCGGAAATGTATTCCGAAGAAATTTACGATGGGGTCAGAGGTCCGCGCGGCGGCCATCTGGGCACTGGGGCATCTCTACGCCGGTCAGACACCTCGGGAGCTGTCGGCGATGTTGCTGGACCGACTCAATGACAGCGGTTCGAATGCGACGATGGATCTCCCTGCCGAGGAAGTGGCTGACGAGTCTCGTCCGGAGGTGACAGGTCTCAGTGGTCCCGGGATGGAGAGTATGTACGCCGAAGTAGAGCGGGTTCGTTGTATGTGTGCTGTTAGTTTGGGGCGGATGGGGATGAAGACGATGGTCGAGGATATCCGCAAGCACTATTCAGGTACCACGGGCTCGGCACTTGATTTCGCCTGTGCCTGGTCTTTAACGCAGTTGACTGGGGAGCCATTGCCTCCTCCAGAGAAAGTGCGGCAAGCACTTTCCAATTGGTTCCTGGAGCCACTCGAACCGTAAGTCTGGATAGGCCGCTGGAGTTGAGGCGTGCCAGACAGAAACCGGGCAGTGCGGTTACGTTGCCCACCGTTGTGGCGATGTGGTAGGGTGACGGATGGCTGCCGATGAAACGCTGGAGAGGCTTTCCTGGGATTCGAATACAGTATGGCGAAGTGCGACGAAGGTTATCTCTGCGAAGTTTGTCAGCAACCGGTGGAAGAGATTGCTGAAAGTGATCTCTACTTGCGTTACGTGATCGGAATGCTCGATCCGGAGACGCTACACACACAGGCCGAACGTCATTTGCGCTGTAATCCGTCTTTGGCGCAGTTTATCGTTGATGACCGATTTGTACCTGTATTCTTGGAAGGGGATTTCGACAAACGTCAACTTGATCCCGTGTTTGTCTCGGAACGGGAGCAGCTGGTCACACGCGGTTGGCAACGCCTGCAGGAACTGCGCGACAGCACGCTGCCCATCATCGACTATCCACTCGATGAAGTGCGCGCGTCCTGGTTGCGTTAAGTAGTCGCGTGGCTGCGGGTTGTGCGCCACATGGCTGCGAGAAACATCGACAGGTGGATACACGTGGGCAGCATAGCAGATGCGCCCATGATGATACCAAAGTAAATGTTCTTGAGATTGGCCAGAGGATGACGCACCGCGTTGACCAGTCGATCGGTGTACAGGTCGGTTCTTTGGCGCCAGTGTTTTGTGCGAATCTCTGTCTCGTCAGTTGCCTGCGACAATTCGTCAATCGAGATGATTTGCCAACGTCCCAGCTCGTTTTTCTCGTAGATTCTGCCGTCGAGTAGATTGATGAGCCACCCCGATAGGACAAAGACAAATAGTACCCACCAGGTTGCCGCTAAAGCGATGAACAAGTCGACCGAAAGGTGGGCCAGAAAACGCACGATACCACTGGAAGCCAACGCGCGGCGGATCAGTTGCACAGTGACAAAAAAGGAAAGACTGTCAAATAGAGCTCCGAGCAGGCCGACAGGAAATTGGATTTTGGCGTAATGAGCCAATGCGCTTCCGAAGACAAGATGCGGAAAGGCGGTGATCAAGGCGAGCCAATAGCAGCTGAGATTAAGGACGACGAAAAACAGAAACAACTTAGGATAAAACCAACGCACTTCCGCACGGCGGTGTCGGTACCAGTCGTACGCGCGTTTGAGCTGTGTTCGCCAGAGTTGGATCACGTCGCCACTCCGTGCAATTGCACCAGGTGTCACACGTCTGGGTTCCAGGCTTCTGCTGCGAGTGCCAAGGCACCGTGGACCACCACTTCTTCACCCCACCGGGCAGGGACCAGTTGCCAGGCATTCTGCAAGGGACCAAACACATAACGCGTCACTTCGCGTCGGAGCGGAGTGAAGAAACGGGTTTCTCCAATCAGGGAGACTCCGCCGCTGATGACCACGATCTCGACGGCCGTCAGGGTGATCACCTGGGCAATAGCCCAGCCAAGCGCGCGGATCGCCTCGGCGAGCACGGCCTCTGCCAACGGATCGCCGGCCTGCGCGGCTTCAGCAACACGCTGCGCCGTGAGTTGCTCAGTGTCACCGTGGCAGACGGACCAGAGGCTGATCGCGGCGGCTTGTCGTTGTCGAGAATCTCGGGCAGAGACGGAACACGAGGGTTCTGCCATGCGTTGCTGCGCCGCCTTGACGATTCCCCATCCGCTCGCCAGGGCCTCGACCGTGTCGCTGGGCTCTGTGGCCTGCAGACCGGGGCGTAAATGGCCGATCTCGGCAACGGCCGGCCGGTTCGTTGCGTGGAGTTGTCCGTCAACCGCCAGGCCACCACCAACTCCCGTTCCGACGGTCACAAAGTAGACAAGGCGCGCTTGCCGACCTGCGCCGAGGCGTGCTTCGGCGACAGTGGCAGCATCGCAGTCGTTGTACAGCAAGCACGGCTTGTCGAATGTTTGTTGCGTCCAATTCACTAGTGGAAAATTGTCCCAGCCATCGATTTGATGGCTGGTGGTAACACAGCCAGTCTGCCGGTCGACAGGTCCGCCAAACCCGTAAGCGATCCCATCGACAGGGAATTGCTTGAGAAGCTCAGGTACGACTTGTTGAATGTGCGAACGGATTCCAGCGCTGCCGTGTGCTGGGTCGACAGCACGGCGTTCCAGGTGCAACAACGGCGTGCCATCACCATTACCGATGCCCAATTGCAGTTTGGTGCCACCAATTTCAATTCCCAGGAACATCTGCGCGTCCTTAGCGGAGTGTTGCTGCTTGACACCGAAGTGGGCTAGGAGAGAGACGCTTCGGCGTAGCGTCCGGCCTGATTAATTCGCGCATAGACGTCGTTCAAGACCCAGTGAAACAGACAGAGATGAATACTCTCAACCATTCCCATGTCGTTGAGATCGCAATGCAAGCCATCCTGTTGAAGTTGTTTGAGACGCCCGCCGTCGTAGCCTGTCAGGCCAAAACTTGTCAGTCCGTGTCGGTGCGCCCATTCGACTGCATTGAGTATGTTGGGACTATTTCCAGAGCCGCTAATAGCGATCAGGAGGTCCCCATCTTGTCCGTAATTCATCAACTGTTGTACGAAAATCTGGTCGTAGCTGAGGTCATTTCCGACGGCCATCAGCCAGCCTGCATTGTCGGTCAAACTCAGTACTTTGAGTCGCGATTTGGATTCATCGCGGAGGTCTTCTTCGCGGAGTGTGCTTTTGCCGAGGTCTTCAGCCATGTGGCTGGCGGTGGTTCCGGATCCACCGTTACCAATAATGAACACAAACTTTTTCTGTTCCCACGCGCTGAAAATGAAGTCGGACCAGCGCCGCAAAGCGTCCCGGTCGATTTGTTCCAGCTCCTGTTGCAGCCGTTCTAGATAGGGCTCGGCCGCAAGTTGGGCTCCCAGCATTCTCTCTCCCCTTTGTCAGATCAGTGATATTTGCGTGTGAATGTGAGGTCGCCAGGAACAGGCTGGAGCAATCCTGGCGTGTGATGCGCCGGCGAGATGGTGTTATGACCAGAGCTCTTTGACCTGCTGGCGTATATCGATCGCGGCGGGTGAGTTTGTGGGATCGGGTGGATCGGGGTCTTCCGCGCCGTTCGCGGCGACACAGTCAAGGTGACGGATCGTGGCTGGTGTCAAGAAGCGGGTTAGCTGTGCCATGCCGTGACGATCGGATCGTGGTCCGCGGGCGGCGTGGTAATAGCATTGGGGAAAGCAGATGAACAGGCGATCACGGGCTCGTGTCAAAGCGACGTAGAACAAGCGTCGTTCTTCTTCCAGTTGTTCTGCGTTGCGAGTTGCCAGGTCGGCAGGAATATTTCCGTCCGCCGCATGAATGGTGTACACATTTTTCCACTCCAGGCCTTTGGCGGAGTGCATCGTGCTGAGGATCAGGTAATCCTCGTCGAGAAGCGGGTCTCCGGCATAATCCTCCGCGGTGACTGGCGGATCCAATGCCCATTCACTAAGCATCGTCTGGCGATTGGGAAAACGGTCGCTAAGGCGTTCGAGTTGCTCCAGATCTCTCGCACGGGTAGCGGGCCGGTTGTGGTTTCTTTCTAACAACGGCTGGTAGACCGTGCGGGCCAGCGCGACCTGGGATGCCAGATCATGGTCAGCCATCGAACGCAACTCTACCAGCAGGTCAACCAGAGCACGCAGGAATGGAGCTGCTTCGAGGGGGACCGGGGCGTCACTCCAGGCACGGTAATCTCCCTCGTGTTCAGAGAGCAGATCCAATAACTTGCGTGCCCGCGCCGGGCCGATGCCAGGCAGCAGCAGCAGCACGCGATTTCCAGCGACCCAGTCGCGGCAGTTTTCCGCCAGACGAAGCAGTGCCATCAGGTCTTTGGTGTGCGCCGTCTCGATGAACTTGAGTCCTCCGTATTTGACAAATGGTACATTGCGCCGCGCCAGTTCGGCTTCCAGAACACTGCTGTGCTGGGCGGCTCGGAAGAGCACGGCCTGCTCGCGCAACTCAATGCCTGCTTCACGCTGCTGGAGAATCTCAGTGACCAGGAATTCGGCCTGTTCGTCCTCATGCTGGCAGGTGACGAGCTGTGGAATCGCACCGCCTTGACGCGCTGTCCAAAGTTCCTTCGTGTACCTTTGGGAAGACTCCGCAATCACCTGATTTGTTAATTTCAGGATAGGCATCGTACTGCGATAGTTTTGCTCTAGTCGGAGGATACGACTCGCTGGGAAGTGCTCGGGAAAATCAAGGATATTTCGTATGGTGGCTGCTCGGAACGAGTAGATCGATTGTGCGTCGTCTCCGACCGCCGTCAGACCTTTTCCTGCCGGAGACAAATGGCTGAGAATACTGGCTTGCAGTTGGTTGGTGTCCTGATACTCGTCGACCAGCACCGCGTCGAATTGCTGCACGATGCGTGGTCCGACCTGCGGAGCATTCAGCATGCCCTGCCAGAACAGCAGCAAGTCGTCGTAGTCGCAAATATTAGCCTGAATTTTTCTATCGACATAAGCGCGAAACAGCCGCTTGAGGTCTTCCACGTAGTCTTTACACCAAGGGAAATGTGCACTCAGGATGTCCGGCAGCGGTTGCTGTGCGTTGACCGAATGGCTGTAGATTGCCAGGCAGGCGGCCTTTCGCGGGAAGCGCTTATCAGTCCGGCTCAACTCAAGTTCGCTGCGGACCACGTCGAGCAGGTCCTCGGCGTCGCTGCGGTCGACAATCGTAAATCCTTCGTCGATGCCGATGGCGGCCGCATGGCGGCGCAACAATCGGGTGGCTACCGCATGAAACGTGCCACCCCACACCTGGCGACTGAGCGCACCACTCGCGAGGACTCCCTGCTGGCAAGAATCATGGAGCACTTCGTCGACACGTCGCAGCATTTCGGAGGCTGCCCGGCGGGTAAAGGTGAGCAGCAAGATCCGCGCTGGATCAACTCCTTTGTGAATCAAGTGCGCCACACGATGAACGAGCGTGCGCGTCTTGCCGGTACCCGCGCCGGCAATCAGTAACAGCGGATCCTCGCCATGTAGAACGGCCTCCTGCTGTTCGGCATTCAATCCTTCGAGCAGGTAGTGTGTAGGGGCCTCGGGTGACATCCCTGTCCGCTTTCTGGGAACATCCGTGATTGGTCAGCTGGAGAAAGTCAGGTGGTACTGCGCCTTGTCCGGATTCGTATCCAGGTGCGTTTCGACACCACAGCTGAAATGATACCATGAAGCCGCGAATTGGCACCTACCTCGGTCCTCTTTGGTGAGTAACAGCGATGATCGCCGGACGTACCGGGAAGGCTGCCAGCTGGCGATTACGAATCGTTTTGTGGGCACAGCGGCTGATTGTCCTGGCCGAGAGCATACCGGCGGAGCCCCAGAAATGTTCTCCGGGCGTCGAATATTCTCGAGTCAGTCTTTCGCTGGGATACCAGCGGACGCATTCTTTCCTGATGGCAGTTTCCACTGGGATCGTGGGTTGGCGACGAACAGGCCCGGCCTGGTACGTTGGCCTGGGTACACGGTTTGGAGATCGACAGCAAAGGCAATTTGTATCTGGGTGGCATCATGGGAAAACAGGTCCAGCGATTTGATCGAGTAGCCCCCTGAGCCAGGCAGGTGCGGAGCATATCATGGCGTTAGCCGCGAGTAGATTGTGCTGCTGGCGGAATGGGTCGAGAGGAACATCGCAGGGTCCGCGAAATGATCACGGACCTCTCAGTTGAGGGATATCATGCAGACGAAAATCCTGTGGAGCGTGTTTTGTGGACTGCTTTTCAATAGCACGGTGACCGGTCTGGTGTCCGCGCAGTTCAAACCGAATTACGACGAATCCAAAGTTCCTAGTTACACCTTGCCTGCTGCGTTAGTCAGCCTTTCCGGAGATCGGGTGACCACAGCAGAACAATGGCGCGGTTCGCGCCGTGCGGAGGTGCTCCAGTTGTTTCGGCAGCACGTCTATGGGCGCAGCCCCGATCCATCGCCCCAAATGCGATTTGAACTGGTGTCTACCGATGACCAGGCGTTAAACGGACAAGCGGTACGCAAACAAGTGGACGTGTTATTTACCGGTAACGCTGACGGACCACAGATGCGAATCTTGATGTATCTGCCGAAAACGGCGACGGCTGCTGTGCCGGTGTTCTTGGGGCTGAACTTCAATGGGAATCACTCGGTCCGCAACGAACCAGGTATCACACTGTCGACATCCTGGATGCGCCCTGGAGACGGCATCGAAAACAATCGGGCTACCGAGCAGAGTCGCGGTTCCACGGCGAGTCGCTGGGCTGTGGAGAAGATACTTCAGCGGGGATACGCTCTGGCGACGATCTATTACGGCGACATTGATCCTGACTACCACGATGGTTTCAAGAATGGCGTGCACCCGGCGTTTTATCAGAAAGGGCAAACCCAACCCGCGAAAGATGAGTGGGGATCGATTGCTGCCTGGGCCTGGGGGCTCAGTCGGGCAGTTGATTACTTTGAGACCGATGAGGCGATCGATCACCAGCAGGTGGCGGTGCTCGGGCACTCGCGGTTGGGCAAGACTTCATTGTGGGCAGGTGCCCAGGACACGCGGTTCGCGCTCGTTATCTCCAACAACTCGGGTTGTGGAGGCGCTGCCTTGAGCCGACGCCAGTTCGGTGAAACGGTGGCGCGAATCAACACCTCTTTTCCACACTGGTTTTGTGGCAATTTCAAGCAATTCAACGATCGCGAAGATGCGTTGCCCGTTGACCAGCATTTGTTGCTGAGTCTGATTGCGCCGCGACCGCTCTACGTGGCCAGTGCGGAGGGTGACCAGTGGGCCGATCCGCGGGGCGAGTTCTTAGCGGCCTGGCACGCCGATCTGGTGTATCGTTTGGTGGGGACCCAGGGGATTGCGACGCTGCAGATGCCTCCGGTGGACCAACCCCTGAAAACCGGCACCATCGGCTATCACCTTCGCTCAGGTGAGCACGACGTGACCGACTACGACTGGCAGCAGTATCTCGACTTTGCTGATTTGCACTTTGACCGCCGCTAATCAGAGACGCGTTCACCTATTGTTGGGGACGCTGACGATCAGTGAGCGGTGTTGCTGTCAGGCTGCAGCGCCATGCAGTAATGGACTTGTCGGGCGACTTCTTCAAATCCCAGTTCAGGATAGAGTGTCCGACCAATTTCATTTTGCTGGAGTGTTTCGATCCGTGCCAGTGCCAGTCCGGCCGCACGGAATGATGCCAGTGCATAGTTGATGAGCTGGCGACCAATCCCCTGCCCTCGCCAGCGCTGGTCAACTGCCAGGTTGGGAATATGTCCAATGCCCGCTTCGCGATCGCACCAGGTGGTGATGTAGCCGACCAGCTGGCCCGATTGTTCAGCAACATAAATACCGCTGGGGTCACGAGCCGCATCTTCGTCCAAGTGCCGCGCCTTGCGCCATTGCCAGTTGTGGTTGCCAATCGGGCCAAAACGATCTTCGATATTGCGGTCGATGGAAACACCATCAAATGCTTCGATAGTGATTTCCTTGATGCGCGCCAGTTCTGCAGGGTTAAACGGACGGATGGTGGTGGTCATGAAGTAGTCCATTTCTCCCGAGACGCGATGCAGAGAATTACCCGAGTTGATTGCGGCGATTGGTCTGTTGGCTGGCGCTGCATTGGCAGCGTTGTCTATTGGGAGTTGACCATCCGTTGTTGCGACTGTCCTCGCTGGAGTGATCAGTGTTGACGGTTTACCTCAAGTGGCCCTACCGCCCACGTTTACCGACGAAGCCAACACAGTTTGCTACGGGGATGAACGTAACAACTACTGGCTGCTCTGCGTACGGGGATTGCGCCACCCGGCTAAGGCTGGTCGACGGTTTGGTTCTTCACTGCGGGAATGACAGCGGAGCCACTGGTTGTGCCCCAGTCGTACGTTCCTGAACGCGGTTTGCGCTCGGGGACCACCTCTTCCAGCGCCACGGGCCGTACGGATCTGGAGGCTGACGCAGGACTTCCCGCGCTGGCCGGCGGTGCCGTCGACTCCGTTTCTGGAGTTTCTTGTTCCCCGTCCTGTGCGGGAGGGACAGGCAGGGATTGGTCCACGCCAGGAAACAATCCCTCGGAGTCTGATAAGTGATGGGTCCCGGCGGCCTGGCTGACGTTGTCCGGACGTGTCCATCCGTAGTCCAAGTGGCGGCTGGCATTGCGTTTGCGAGCTTGTGCCATGGCATCCCAATAGGCTTTTTCTGGCCAGGGTCCTTCGGCCAGCTGGACGCCGTTGTATTCCAGCAGGGAGCCCTTAGTAAAATGCAGGTTCGCAATCGACTTGTTGTAGGCACACACAATCCGGTAGTACTCATCGTAGGCTGCGGCGCGTTCATTGATCGCATTCAGTAGCTGGTTGATCAAGACTCGAGTGTCTCGTCCGGTTGCCCCGCCCTGGGACCAGATCGTTGAGATGACGTCGGTCCATTCGTCGGCGGCCTGCAAGCGATTGAGATTGGAGTTCGCTTGGACATAGTTACCATCCAGTGTGCGCAATGCAGAGCTGAGCAGATGGGTGGTGTTCAGTTCCATATCTTCCAGTACTGCTTTGGAGCGCGCCAACTGTAACTGAGCATTGCGAACCGCGGCCAGCTCACGACGGTATCCTACGGGCATGCCAAAGCTGAAAAAGACGTCGAATTCCTGGTAATTCCCCTCTGTCAATTCGTCAAATGCGGTTGATCCGGCGTTGGGGAAATTCAGACCGTTGCGGTCGGCGTTGATCAGTTCATCTCCCATACCCAGCCAGCGGTAAGTGGCCCCGACGTCGAGGACGGGAAGCAGACGATTTCTGGCGGCGATCAGTTCCAGTTCTCGTTGTTTGAGTTGCCATTTCTGTTGACGTACTTCTGCCCGTTGAAACAGTGCTTCTAGATTTGTTGATGTCCATTCGAATTCCAGTTTGGCGGTGGCCGGTTCATCGATCGGCCGGATCAGGCGACCGTCGGCAGGTGCAATTCCCATCAGCCAGCGCAGGCGGCTTTCTATTTCGAAAACGTTGATCTGAGCTGCTTCGACGCGCACTCGAAAAGAAAAGTACTGGGCCCTGGCTTGTGCTTCGGCATCTGCCGGGTCAACTTGACCCTCGCGACGGGCTTGGATTTTCTGCCAGGCCCACTGTGCCGCATCGCGGCCCTGTTTGGCGGCTTCCAGCGAACGGTAGGCGTAGTGCAAGTCCCAGTAGGTGTTTTCGACATCCAGTAGCTCGTTGCGAACTGCGATTTCAAACGCGGTCAGCGAGATATCCTCGTTGATCCGTGCCAGCACTACGGGGATGCGATTGATTTGCGTGCCACGGCCCTGCAGGAGGTGGTGTTCTGCCTTCACTTCCAGGAACTGGAGCCAGTTGCTGGGCACAGCCTGAAATGACCCTCGACGATTGCTGCGGCTGTAGACCGAGACACTACTGGCGGCGAAGCTTGCTCCAGTGGCGGTCTTCTTGGCCAGGTCCATCCGCAGGCCGCCGTCGTTGGCTTCTGTGACGACGGGAAAACCGGTGAATTGGCCGGTTGTATTGACCGGGCGGTCGGTGCGCCCCAGGAGTGTGCCACTCGCCGATCCACCTGAAGCACCAAGCACGGAGAGTTGTGCGTCGTAAGCTGCCAACGCGGATTCGGTGCCGCCTGCGGATGCCGCCGTAATGCGGTTTGGCTGGTCGCCGGAAATAGTCAAACCGGGGCCCGGACGTGCAGTAGCCAGGCTACTACCGGCGGTGGCGGTAATGGCCGGGTCGTAAACGGTCGAATTCCCTGATCGTTGT
>CAZITS010000108.1:0-11173 GCA_964542185.1 uncultured Pirellulaceae bacterium | reverse complement strand
TTTTCCGCCAGTTGAGAGAATAAGCTCGTGCTGGCCACGTTCTATGGCCCGCATTGTTCGCCGCGCGACCTTTTCTGGCGACATAGCGTTGTGCAGGCGTGGTTTGGCGGAAGACGGTGTTTTTATGACCTGATCGAAAAACTCACTTGATGTCGTACTTGGACTCACTAAGAGCACGTCGATTTTCTGGCTGGCCAGTTCGCATCGTAGCGCGTCACTGAAGCCGTGGAGTGCGAACTTGCTGGCACAATACTCACTCTTTCCAGGCACTGCTCGATGTCCGAGAACGGATCCAACATTAACAATTAGTGCATTGTTTCCTTGCCGCAGCATTGGAATCGCTTTTCGGGTAAGTTCCACTGGGGCGATGAAGTTCACGTCAAGGACGCGACGCAGTCTTTCTGGTGTGGCTTCGGAGAACGGCCCTAATGCGCCTAAACCGGCATTGTTTACAAGGATGTCCAGGCCGCCCATATCTCGTTGTGCGGTTTCGATAACATGTTCTTGAACCTTGAAGTCAGTGATGTCTCCGGCCACGATAACTGGGCGTTTTGCTTTGCCTGCTTTCGATATGGTATCTGAAAGTTGGCGAAGACGGTCCTCTCGTCTCGCTGTGACAAGAAGTTGCGCACCCTGTTGCCCGAGTTGCTTTGCCAGGGCAAGGCCAATTCCACTAGAGGCTCCAGTAATGATGATGCGAGCGCTATCAAGCGTGCGTCTTGCCATCGGTTAAGCCATGTCTTCTGTGGAGGAATCAACGGCTGGCCCATGGTCGTCTGGATTTTGTATCTGATGTTGCCGCACGGTGACTGTCGGTCCAGCAATTCGTCCGAGGTGTTTTCCTGGGAGACGGCAGTGAATCGTTACACGCGTTTCATGGAAGCGTTTAGAGAGGATTTCACCATGGGCAGCCAGGTATGCCATAAGTTTTCCATTTTCGACGCCCGTCTCGACATCTACGTCATGAAAAGTTCTGCTTAGTGCGTCGCTAACGGTCTTGGCAAGTCGGTCGAAACCCTCCTTCGTGCGCGCACTGATGGGGACTGCGTTTGGGTATCGACGCAGAATCGTATCGAGATGCTGCTTCTGCGTGCAGAGATCAATCTTGTTGGCAACGAGTACGGTGTCTTTGCTGTCGATTTCGAGTTCGTGCAACACTTCGGAGACGGCACTAATCTGTTCCAGTGCCGATGGGTTGCTGGCGTCCGCGACGTGTAAAAGAAGATTGGCCTGTCTGGTTTCTTCTAGTGTTGCTTTGAAGCTAGTGATAAGTCGGTGCGGTAGATCGCGGATGAAGCCAACGGTGTCGCTTAGTAAGACAGGGCCCCAGCTGGGAAGTTGCCATCGCCGCGTACGTGTGTCCAAGGTTGCGAATAGTTTGTTTTCGGCAGTGACACCCGCTGCAGTGAGTGAGTTCATTAACGTGCTCTTGCCGGAGTTAGTGTAGCCGACGAGCGATACTGTCATTTGGTCCTGGCGTGCTGAAACTTGTCGCTCTTTGCGATGTTCGATTGTCTTGATCTCAGACCGCAAGTCGTAAATGCGTTTTTCGACCAGACGCCGATCGATCTCGAGCTGCTTTTCACCAGGGCCCCGCATGCCTACGCCCATGCTATAACGAGACAGGTGTGTCCACATGCGTTTCAAGCGAGGTAGAGAGTATTCAAGCTGAGCTAGTTCGACTGCGAGGCGGGATTCATAAGTCCGTGCGTTCGATGCAAAGATGTCCAGGATGAGCTCGGTTCGGTCAATGACTTTGACTTTGAGCGTCTTTTCTAAATTGCGTGTTTGGCTTGGTGTCAGATCGTTGTCGAAAATTACCACGTCGGCATCACAGGTTTCCACGAGCTGGTGCAGTTCTTCCAGCTTTCCTTTTCCCAGGCAGCTACTGCTGTCAAGCTTCTGTCGTTTTTGGGTAATGCCGCCAACGATAACGACCCCTACGGTTTCCGCGAGTCCTGCTAATTCGTCAAGCGGTTCTCCGCTGACCGAGTCGTTGGGCATGATGACACGCACCAAGAGGGCCTTTTCCTGGTCGACTGTTTGAGAGCGTTCGTGGTCGTGCACCGTGCGTTCGTGGCTCCAGTGGAACGGATTCGGAAAAATTACATTGTAGACATGCTAATTTATGATTGGCAGCCATGCGAAAGCATCGTGCGTTGCTGAGTATGGCAGGGTGCGGGGCTGCCGCTGGGTTGCGGTCATATTGGCCGAAGAAGCGAAGGCAGGTTTTGGCGCCATTCGTTGTGTTGGGGCTTCTGTTTTTCGATGTCATATTGACGGTCTGCGATCAACCGGTTCCGGGTCTCGCCGTCGACATGTTTCAGGAGTTCCTGTTCTGTGAGTGGTGGCGAGTGTTCTTGTTGCTCGCCTGCGACCACATCCGCCCAGAAAAAGATGCGGTCGCCCGTGTCAAGCCTGGCGAACACCCGGCAATCCAGCCAGCAGAGTGCATCTTTTAATAAAGGGCTGCCGGTTTCTGTTTCTGAGACGCGCAAGCCGGCCAGTTTGTCGACATTTCTGCCTGAGCCGAGTGCAAACTTGAGGGCCAAGTCAAACTGGTTCTGGTGCAAGAGGTGCGTTGCAAAAACGCCGGTTTCGTCAATGAGTTGCCGGGTAAAGTGGTTTGGTGCAATTCCGGCCACGAGAACCGGGGATGCGCGGTCGAGTGAAGCTTGCAGGATCCAGGTTGCGAGCAGTCCTCCCCGCCGTTGAGGAGTACCGGCGGTCACGACCCAAACTTCCCGATTCGTCAGCCTGAAGATCTTATCGATTTTCTGTTGTTGTATCGTCATTGAGTCGTCCTTCTGTCGGCAGACCAACCTGAAGTAGCCTGAAAATCTTTGGAATCGGGGTCCATATCGTCAAGATCCGGGATGGATCGCCTGTTTTAGGTGGACAGTTAGGAGAATGCGAAAAACCGGCGTGCCTGTTTTTTGGGCAGCGGGGACGTGCCTGCCGGTTGGGCAGGAGTGCGAGCTGTTTGGGCACCAGCACTGAAGTGACGTAAGTCCAATGATTGCAGTGACATGCGAGCACCCCTTGACTTCACTGGAATGATTGTACCGGTCGAGCAAACGGCTCGGCTGATTCATCGTTTCTTGCATTACGCGTTCCAGTTAAAGGAGAGCATCATGACACAGTTGGGTTCATCGCACAGACAGACGGAAACCCTGCAGATCAACGCGGCGAGCTTGTCCGGAGAAATTACGCCGGCAAACTCCCCCAGCATTCTTGAGTCTCCCCCTGCTACCGCCGATCGGCAGCAGGAGGCGTACCGAGTCGCTAGCGAAATGTTCCGGCAGAAGCCGGACTGGGTGATGTTTTTTCGAGAGGTGCTGGGGGTTGGGGGAGTAATCAGCAGGTTGTTTCCGACCGCAGCGGAAAAGCAAGAATTCGAACGCACCGAAGAATACGCCCGCATTCAGCAGATGCTTGCCAAGTTACGAGAAAAGCGGCAGACTGGCGGAGACGAAGAGCCGACGCGCGTGATCACAGTTCGCATGCCATCCAGTTTGCACGAATCGCTTCGCGCGGAAGCTCACTGCAAACAAACGAGTATGAATAAGCTCTGTATTTCCAAGTTATTGCAGGTTATCGATGAGGGCTTGATTCCTGCCGAAATATTGCAACGAAAATCTGCCTGATAGGCAGGGAGATGGCTGCGGAGGCCCGTGGTTACCACAGCTCTTTGATCAATGAAAACGAAGTGAACCTGTAAGCCGGGTTCTGTTACCGTTGATTAGACGGTCGATGGCCATTTATCTAGGGCGCCGATTGCTCGGCGTCTCAAGCGGCCTACCCGGAAGTCGATAGCGATTCGGACTAAATCTGCTTCCTGTTTGGCCTTGCTCCGGGTGGGGTTTGCCAAGCCAGACAGGTCGCCCTGTCTGCTGGTGCGCTCTTACCGCACCGTTTCACCCTTACCTGTTCCGCAAATAGCGGTCATCGGCGGTCTATTTTCTGTGGCACTTTCCCTGACTTCGCAACCGGTCGGCGTTACCGACCACCCTGTCCTGTGGAGCCCGGACTTTCCTCTCGCACGCATTGTGTGTGCCAGCGGTCATCCAGTTCACTTCTAGTTTTCGAATTGATCAATTAATTAGAGAATCGGAAAATTGTCGGTTCGCAACTTGCTGATCTTATCAGAATCGACGGCTGGAGCTACGAGGGATCGTGGTCAAATAACCTGATTGGCAGTGATTTGCGTTTTGACTTGTCTCCCAACAATGAAACCATCAATCTTGTGGAGTTATTGAACTAGTTTCAGTGGGCGCGCGGTGGCGATTTCCTGGAATGTATCGATCAAATCGTCAGCATAAGTCTCGACAGGGACACCGCCTGGAATGCTGTAATGGACACCTCCCGAAATCTCAGCGACTTTCTCCATTAAGTCCAGGTCAGCCTTGCTACCCAGGCTGATGGTTACTACCGGGAATTGCAAGTCCCGGCACTGTTGTGCTTCTGTAAGCACTTCCTGACGAGCTTGTTCGGGGGCGTAGCCACCTTCTGCTCCGCCTATCCAGTTCGCGCCCCCATCCGTCATAAGCACGATGATTTTTGATGCGCCGTTACGGCCGTTTTGTTCCAGTTCCTGACGAGCGTTCTTGAGTCCAGCTGCGATATTCGTCCAGCCTTGGTAGTGCCCGGCCTGCCGCGTACGAGTGACTTCGTGAACTGCTTGCAGGTCTTCGGTCAAAGTGCACTCTGTTATGCCAAAGCCGTTTTCCGAGTTGTAGACACTAACGCCAACACGATCTTTAGTGCTGACCTGGCCAACATCGTCAAGAAAAACGTCGACAGCATCTTTGACAGCGGTCAGTGGCTGAGCACTTACCTGTGCCAGAAATGGTGATTGGCTGGCACGTGGCTTGTTCTTCAGCCAGAAGTTAATCGCAGATTTGACACCGAACTTTCGCAGATTCCCGGAATCGCGGATTTGCTGATCGTACCAGGGCAGGTCTGCGCGGTGATTTCGGCAAGCCTCAATGACATCATCCCAGCTACCTTCCGAAGGGTAGTCGACTCCGTCCAGGCCAAGGCCACGGCGCATATGTCCGTTGTCGAAAAAGTTCACCGTTTCAACCTGGCCATTAATGCTGAGCTCACATCGATAGATTAGTCGATGGTGATATTGCAGCGTGCCTGAGGTTCCAACACTGTTGTACTCTCGGTAGCCACCGTTGGACTTGTAGATTCGGGCCAACTCGATTGGTACCGAAGAGTTCACCACGACCTGGCTTCCCTTCCAGGTGACGGCAGCAGGGAGAGTGAGGAAAGGAATCGTCACCCATGTGGGTTCAAATCCCATGTTTCCATAAACGGGTGCTCCCATTTCGTGCCAAATCTGTTCCAGATTCAGGTTTACGGCGTCTTCCCCCAATTGCTGCATTGCACCGTATTCGCTGTCGTCATTCATTGACCCGGACAGGTCAAGCGTCAGCATGATGTCACGCGGTTGGTACATCGCAACCGCACTGCGGTGTACTTGAAACTGGCTTCGTCCAAGTACACGACCAAAAAACAGCGGTTGCCGTGGGTAGGTCATCGAGACCAGTACCGCAGAGTGAGGAGACTCACCCGTCTCAAAGCTGCGTGTCAACGCATTCCAGTGGCCAGTTTGAATTTCCAGATCGTCCGAGTGTTGGGCCAGGAATTCCAGCTTTTTTGTTTCTAACGTGTTTTCGTTGGTAACGGAGAAACCGGGGCCAATCGGGTTGCGGACGAGATATTCCACAATTTTTTCTTGGGTCGCTTCATGGCCTTCCGATAATTGGCTGGCACCGGCCAAAGCTGCCGCGTCAACCGATCGATCAAGTTGGGACTGGGTTGTGTAGATGTGGCCAAGATCGATTGAAAGGGCCAGTAAGGCAGTCAGGCCAGTCATAAACAAGGCTGTCAGGACCAGAATGTTCCCACGTCGCACACGGTGAACGCGATAGGGACCGGCTTTGCGATTGGGGCGGTACAACAGGGTCATATTGTGCTGCCTTTGCGAAGAGACGAATTTGGACGGTACGACAACGAACAGGAGTTTCTCCATTAGGAAACATAGCTCAAGAAATCGATCTGGCAGAGAAAACCGAGCGGGTTTTCCGGTCGCAAAAGGACGGAATACGCCACGCCTTGAGTTGCCCGCATCCAGGTGGATTTTCCGGTTGTCGGGGTTATGCGGTTTTACTCTTGATTTCTTCAAGCGTTACTGAGCGATGCTCGGCGGCCGAAAGATAGCATGCATCGACGAGCGCCATCGTATTGAGGTTGTCACGCCCGCTGATCTCAGGTTCCGCACCTTCTTCCAGGGCACATAATAATTCCGCCATTGGCCCCACAAATGCATCCGGGAACCAGCATTCTTTCCAGCGAGGGTGAAACCATTTTTCCGGGTAGTGGGTGGTCGTAAAGTCAAGCGTGCTGGGGGTTGGCGTTGGATAGCTGGGCCAGCCTATCGTTCCTAGCGCCAAGCCGCTGGTCCCTTCGACGCGCCAGCGGATATAGATGTCTGATTCAGCACCCTCACGGGCAGGCCCTGTCCAAACGTCATCGCATCCTGCGACGCGGAGGCCATTTTCGTATTCCAAGATGTAGAGACAGATTCCATCGCGGTGGGAAAATAGTTGCGCGGTACGAGGGTCGGGACGGAAGCTGGCAAATACCCGCAGCGGATTACCGAACAGGAATCGGAAGGCATCGAGGTGGTGGATTGACATGATCCGTAAAGTGACCCAGCCCAGTCGTTGCTGCCACTCCATCCAATGGGGTATTGCTCGCATGTCGATTGTTGCCAGCACCGGATCACCGAGTAATTCTTGACCTAAGAGGTCTTTGCAGGCTCGGATGGAATGGTCGTAACGCATGTTTTGGTTGACGGCCAGTGTAATACCGGCCTGGCAGCAGGCATCGACGATCCTTCTGGCTTCGGAGTAGTCCACTCCGAGGGGCTTTTGGGCTAGCACGCCGCGAATATGGTCGTTGTGTTTGACCACCTCTTGAATAACCGGCCATTGTTGGTCGGGCGGTACGGCGATGTCGATGACTTCAATGGTTGGGTCTTGCAGCAATTCCTGGTAGGAACTGTATGCAGTGTCGATCTCATGACGTTCTGCGACCTGTTTTGCTTTTTCCTTTGTACGTGAAGCAATCGCAATAGGATTGAATCCGGCTTGGCGGTATGCGACCAGATGACAGTCGGCCATGATGAAGCCCGCCCCGATGCACCCAATTGCAATCTCCTTGTTGGATGGGAGTTTTGCCAGATAGTTCAGTTCGGGAGTGGCTTGATTTTCGCTCATAGTGTTTATGCCAATCAGTATTGATTGGTGGCAACTGCATGCGGATTTGATTTGATTGCTCAACGCTTCAGTTTGTTCGTGTCTAGCGGCAATTTATTCTACATTTTGATGCTCGCGAATCTGAGACCTGCCCTGTGGGCGCAAGATCGAACACGCAAAAGCACCTCGCCCCTGCTGTGCATTCGTGTTGTGGATGTCCTGGCGTAGCAAGCGGTCCATAAATGGCCGGTGTGTGCGTTGGGTCTATAGGGAAGTAGTTTGGTGCGAAAGCCGGCTGCGGTAGACTCGGTTTCGTTATCGGTCGTCTACACCGTGCTTGGACATTGCAAGTTGCCTTCCCGCGGTGTTGTTGTGCATTCGGACTCTGAGATTTCGGTGTGCGTTTGATGGTTCGAGGTGTTGTTCTACTTCTGCGAGGGCGATAGTACTTGCCAGCGGTTTGATTGCAATACGGATGCAGCCAAGGCATGATGAACGTCCTGTTTCGGGTAAAACGGTTCTGAAGGATCTGCTTGTTGAAGTGGAATTCGCTACTTCTCGAACCTTGTGACAAAGATTGGGGTTGCACGTGCAAAAAAACACGCTGCTTGAGTTGCAGAAGCTGGGAGCTCGAATTCAACATTCGGGTGACGAAGTGATTGCAGTGCGTTTTGTGGGCCCGCGTTTAAGTGATGATGCGCTAGTCGCGTTAACTGATTGCGCAAAATTGAAGCATCTTGAACTTATTGATACGAAGATTAGTGACAAAGGCGCGCATGTGATTGCACGTTTGAAATCGTTGGAATCTCTGGATTTTGAAGGGAGTCGAATCACCGATCAAGGAATGTTGTCTTTCACACGTCTGGCAAAGCTGCGCCATGTTCAATGCTCGCGTTTGGTGACCAATGCGGCATTCAAGGCTCTTTCCTCTTGGCCAATGCTGCGATCCATTTGTGTGCGCGATAGCCGTGTTACGGATCTCGGGCTTCGAGAAATACGAGCATTGACCCAGTTAGAGCAACTTGATTTGAATGGCTGCAGCATCACGGACATCGGCCTGAAGGACATCGCGAACTGTGTCTCGTTGCAAGAACTGAATTTGACCAACACGGAAGTAACTGACGAAGGCTTGGGGTACCTGTCGCAATTGACAAAGTTGCACAGTCTCTACGTCCGCGGAACCAGTGTGACATTTTCTGGCGTAGTAGACCTGGTTACTAAACGCCAGCAAAGAGGGTTTGTTGTTGCGCTACAGATGTTGGGCCTGGTTGCGTTGGATGAACAACAGCCAGTGCGTTTAGATCTGGGGCGCACCAAGATACGTGATGAGCACCTTGGATTTCTGCAGCAGTTCTCTCAGCTTGAGCAATTGACGCTCTCGAATACCAGCATCGGCGATGTGGGGGTTGCACATCTGGCTGGTTTGACGCATTTGCGAGGGCTCTACATTGCCCGCTGTGCAGTGACGGATCGAGCTCTTGAGCACATTGGGAAGTTAAAGAACCTGCAGTCATTGAATTTGTACGGCACGAAGGTCACGGATGAGGGCTTGCGGCATCTAAGGCAGCTGAAGTCTTTGCGGGATATCTACCTGACGGATCTCAAGCTTAGCCCCGCGGCGGTTGAGGATCTGAAGCGAGCCTTGCCCTTGGTTACGGTTGCAGGACCCTGATGAATCACGGAGAGTGTGCGGGCTGGAAAGAGGCAGGTCTTGTCAGTCGTCACTCTGTCAATTTCAGATTGGGCGCGTTGCAGTTGGCGGTTTTGTACATGATCCAGCCAGTGCGTTAGCCGATAAGTTCTGAAATCGGTGTTCCATTGGGCAGGATGGGAACAGGGCGTCCGACCTGGTTGATCAGGGTTTGGGCTGCATTTATTCCCAGGCAGTGGTAGATCGTAGCTAACACGTCTTGCGGCTTAAGGGGACGGTCTGCGGGGCGTTCCCCTTTTGCATTGGTGGCGCCAATAACTTGTCCCATCGTTAGCCCGCCACCATAGATGAGTACGTTGCCGGCTGGCCCCCAGTGCTCCCGCCCTGGGCAACCTTTGTGGTTGTGCACGCGCGGGGTGCGACCGAATTCACCTGCCAGGACAACGAGTACTCTGTCACTGAGGCCACGTTCCTCCAGATCTTCGATTAAGGTACTGACAGCCTGGTCAAATTGTGGGCCACGTCTTCGCATGATTTGGAATATGTTTCCATGCACAGCGTGGTCATCCCAGCCAATTCCGCTGCGATCACCGTCACCACGGCCATCGGGAGAAAATCGAATTGCTGTCACTCGTACACCCGCTTCAACAAGACGCCGGGCCATCAGGGCTTGTTGACCAGCTGTATTCAGGCCGTATCTCTCACGCGTTTTTCGAGTTTCCCGACTTAGATCAAAAGCACGCGCGGCTTGTCCTGATCCGGATAATAAATCAAAAGCCTGCTTTTGAAATCGATCAATTGCGGACATTTGACCACGTAGATCAAGTGCCACGTCAGGTGATGCTGCCTGTGGAGTACCCGTGTGGCCAAATAGATTAAGCTGGCGCAAAATTTGCAGGCGGTCACTGAATTGCTGGCGAGTGGCTGAGCGACGAAGATTCTGGACTTGGAAATCTGGAAGGGATGGATCACCAGCGACTTCAAAAGCGCCAGCCGCAGGCCCTAAATAAGCCGGACCACCGCGATGTAGTCCAATTGAGTATTGGCCGCCGATGCCGACATAGTTCGGTAGCTCGCCCTGGCCGGGAAGGGATTTTCCAGACACGCCATTGGCATTAAGCATGCCGGCTGCAAGCCGTGGGTCTGTTGACTCACCGATAAGTGGGGACGTCGGGCGCGATGCTTCGGAACGCATTCGGTGGATGATGGAAGCTAAATCTGGATAGAGCGATTTACCATTGACGACAGGTGAACCTTCATGGCCGGTAATAAAGTTGTGTGTGCCAACCACATGTCCTGACGAGGGCTGGTGAATCGAGCGAACGATACTGAATCGATTTGCCAGTTGGCTTAATCGTGGCAGGACTTCGCAGAACTGAACACCGGGGGTGGCTGTTGCTATCGCACCAAGCTCCCCTCGGAATTCAAGAGGGGCATTTGGCTTGGGATCAAACGTTTCAAAATGACTTGGTCCACCATCTTGCCAGAGCAGAATCAGTGATTTTTCACGGCCTTCCGGAGTGCGGCTAGCCTGGGTTGAGGCATGTACCAGGTTTGACAGAAACGCACTTCCACCTCCGAACGCTACTTGTTGCAGGAAGTTCCGACGAGTTGACGTTAGGTTGTCCATAAGTCAATTGGCCTCGGACGGGCGTCCGATCAAAGAGAGCTGCAGGTGCAGTGGCACCCGTATGGGCCTCCAATCTTACCAGAACACAGGCTCCCCGAGAAAGGAAATTCCCGTAGAGAGGCTGTTACCCGACTTGCGAGTAATCCGTTCAAATGTCTAGTGAATACCCGGTATCGTGCGAACTTGCAGGGTGCGTCTGGGGGATGTGATCCAGCTGTTTTATTGTCGCATTGGCGGAGGTTGATGATTTCCGAAGGGTCCGTGCAATTCGGGAGCAAGCACAGGCAGTGGTACCGAAAAGCGGTGGGTGTTGCTTTTTTCCCGTATGTCGACGTGACACACAAAGGGAAATTTAACGGTCGACAAATATTTAGACCATCGCTTGTTTCTATGTGGCCGGTTAGTGCGACGGGCCGCTGCAGATATTCCCACGATGTTGGCAACATTGGTATAATGGCAGTTTGGTCTATCCCCGTTAGGTTGCTGCGATGGCTATTGGGCTGGAACAATTCGTTAAATCCGTTTCAGACAGCGGAATCTTGTCAGGGCAAGAGATGGACGCGGTTCGTTCAAGGATGGCGAGCCAGTCTCTCGAGGTGCAGGATTTTGCTCGTGAGTTGG
>CAZITS010000107.1:0-11181 GCA_964542185.1 uncultured Pirellulaceae bacterium | reverse complement strand
GCCTGGTGGGCGCGAACATGGCGATCTGCAGACACATGCTCGAAAAAATCGGTGGGTTTGACGTGTCACTGGGTGCCGGCGCGCTAGGGTTTGGAGAAGAAACGCTGCTCGCGCAACAAATCGTAGCGCTCGGTGGAACGATCGCACCCGCCTGGGAAGCATGTGTAGAACACCATCCCGACTTGTCACGTTTGCAACGTGACTCCTACCTTGAAGCGGCGGTGAAGATGGGTCAATCGGAAGGATACATCGACCACCATTGGCGTCACCTTCCCTGCCCCTGGTTTCGTGGCTACCTGAAATTATCTGCCATCTGCTTCAAACTCTGGCGATTCCGGTTGAAAAATCGTCAGGCGTGCCGCCACCAGGAGGGCATCCCGGCCAAAGAGCTGATCATCCGGCGGGACCTGGCCTCGTGGCGATTTCGCGTGTCGGAACGCGGCTCACCAGTGCGTTACCCCACACCCGCAGAGACAACGCCAATGGCGCATGTCTCCTGAGCACGTGCTGGCACCCTATGCAGCAGCACGCGTTGGCAATCCGGCAACTACGGCCCCTGCTTCCGGGCACCCTTGGCTAACGCATAGAGCCCATACAGCACCGGCACCAGAAACAAAATCCAGACCGTGGCCACGATCAATCCGAAGGAAATACTGATCGCCATCGGAATCAGCACTTGGGCCTGGGTATTGCGCTCCAGTAGCAACGGCAATAGGGCCGCCACCGTGGTAATCGAAGTCAGCACGACCGGTCGAAAACGCCGCTTGCCAGCGGCCAACAAGGCTTCCTGAAGGGGCGTTCCGGCCGCCAGGGACCGGTTGATAAAATCAACCAGCACAATCGAGTCATTGGCCACAATGCCCGACAGCGTAACCACTCCAAACAGACTGTAGAGGGTCAGTGGCTGGTCCAGTAGCAGATGACCTCCCACCGCACCCACAAAACCAAACGGGATCACAGCCAGGATGATCAGGGGCTGAGCGTACGAGCGAAATTCAAGTGTGAGCAAAGCAAACATGCCGCACAAAGCCAACAGGAACCCGACCATCAGGCTGTCGAACGATTCCCGAGTTTCTTTCTGTTGTCCTTCCCAACGTGCCACCACCCGGGGATGCATCGCCAGTTGTACCGGCAAAAACGTGCTGCGGAGATCGGCGATCACTTGCACGGCATTGGCCTCGTCCTGGTCGACATCCGCGGTGATCGTCACCGCGCGACGCTGGTCAATTCTGAGAATGTCGTCGTAGCCGCGGACCACGGTGACTGCCGCCAGCTCTTGTAACGGTACCTCACGCCCCTCAGCAGTTCGGATGTGCAGCTCCTCAAGTTGCTGCAGACTGCGACGTTCTTCTTTGGGGTAACGGACCATCAGTTTGACTTCGTGGCGGCCGCGCTGTAAACGCATCGCCTCGACGCCATAAAATGCACCACGCACGGTGCGGGCCAACTGTTCCAGGCGAATACCGAGCGCCTCGGCTGCCGGTTTCAGTTGTAACTGGATCTCCCATTTCCCTGGTCCACGGCTATCACGAACATCGTATACACCGGTATAGGTAGCCAATTTCTGCTTGAGGTTATCAGCGACCGTTTCCAGTTCCTGGATATCGCTGCCCAACAGATCCAGTTCAATGGCACGCCCTCCTGCGGCATTGTTAATTCCCCAGAAAACAACACGCTGCGCACCGGGAAACGCGCCGGCCCGCTCGCGCCACCTGGCGATGACGTCGCGACTCGACTTTTCCACAAAATTCTTTCCGCGTTCAAATTCGATGTAAATCTCTCCGCGCAGATTGTCTAACTGGTTGGCGTAACCGACACTCCGAAACCGTGTCTTGACGAACGAACGCTGACCGCCAGCGGAGGGTCGCAACTCCTCCTCTTCAATTTCGCGAAACGTCTCTTCTAGACGTCTGGTCGCAGCATCGATTGTTGCCGTAGGAGTTCCTTTGGGATATTCAATGAAGGTGTAAACGAACTCCCAATCAAGATCCTGTTGGAAGACGAAAGGTGTCACCCCACTCTGGTAAAGACCCACCGTAACGAGCAGAGACGCCACGGAGGCGGCCAACAGGCCAGCCGGTCGCTTGAGTGTCCAATGCAGCGCAGGTGCGTACACCCGCTGGATGAATCGATCGACAGCCCGCTGTACCGCTTGCTGGAATCCGGGGATTTCGCTGGCGGCACCCGGTAATCGTGTGTGGGACAGGTGACAGGGCAGAATGAACAGGCCCTGGAACAACGAGATCAAGAGCATCGACACCAGACCCAGGGGCATCGCCGCGACCACCCGGCCCATCTCCCCACCAACAAAAGCCATCGGCGCGAAAGCGATCACGCTCGTCAGTACACTACTAGTCACTGCAGGCGCAACTTCGGCGGTACCCGCAATGGCGGCTTCCAACGACGTACTGCCCCGCAAGCGATGCGCGTAGACATTCTCCGCAATCACAATGGCGTCGTCGACAATGATTCCTAGCGCCATCACAAAGGCAAACATTGACGACATATTCAACGTCGCTCCCACAGCCAGCATCAATGCGCAGGTGGCAAACACCGAAACGGGAATACCTAGTGCCACCCAAAACGCCAACCTGGGATCCAGAAACAGGCCCAGTACGGCAAAGACCAGTAGCAAACCGTAAAAACCATTCTTGGATAGCAGATCCAGACGGTCCCGAGCCTGCTTGCTGTAGTCATCCCAGATCTTCAGCTCGTAACCGGGGGGCATTGGACGGGTGGCCGCGTAGTCGGCTACCTGCTCCCGGATCGTCAACATGTCCTCGTCTGCCGTCCTGCGCACCTTGATCGACATCACCGGTCGCTCATCTAATGCAGCCACCAGATCCAGGTCTGCAAATCCGTCTCGCACATTGGCGATGTCGCCGATAGTGACCACCGCTCCATTGGGACCGGTACGGACGGGAATTTCTGCAATCCTGCTACCGGTGACCTGCTTGTTGGCAGTCCGAATCAACACCTCATCACCAACGGACTTGATCTGCCCGCCAGGCAGGTCGAGGTTCCCCTTGCGTAGTGCCTCAGCCACCTCGCGATGCGTCAATTGGTATGCGCGCAGTGTCGCTTCAGACACTTCCACATCGATCTGATAGGGCTTGGCCTGCCACAACTCTACATGGGACACTTCCGGTAGTTGTAGTAGCTCATCGTGAATCGTTTCAGCGAGATCACGGAATTGCCGTTCCACCACCGGGTTACTGGCCGGGTCGAGCGTGGGTGGTGCCAGCACGCCCACGGAGATCACCGAGTAATACTGGACTTTAAGCCGCACCTCCGGTCGCTCGGCGTCAGCGGGAAAGCTCGGAATCGCATCGATCGCCGCCCGCATGTCATTCACGACGCGCTGCGCACTGTCCACGTTCGATTCAAGTTCGGCGGTGACCAGACCGCGTCCTTCGGTTGCCTGTGAAGTGATTTTTTTGATACCGACAATCGACCGAATCGCCTCTTCGACCTTGAGGCAAATCCCCTCTTCCGTCTCGATTGGACTGGCCCCCGGATAGAGGACCCGGACGATAACCTCGTCCGCCCGGTGCTCCGGATACCGCTCGCGCTGGAGCATCATCAACGAGGCCACTCCAATTGCCAGGGCGGCAATCATCAACGTATTCATCGACGGAGTATTGCGGATCGCCCAGGTCACAACGGCTCTCATGGCGCAGCTGTCTCCCCGGTATCGACCGCGGTGGAAACAGGTGCAGTCTGAACTGCCATGCCGTCATAGGCGATCGCCAAGGGCGAGATGACAACCGGGTCATCTGGTTTCAGCCTCGTCAACTCCGCAGCGACCAGAACCGAATTTTGCAGAGTCCTCGCAATCGGAATCCGATGGACAACCAGCCGACCTGCGCGGACCGACCAGACCTGTCCGTCAGGCCGTACAGCCTCAGTCGGAATTTCAATCAGTGGAGTCTGCAAACGGACCGGCAGCGTTACGGTCACATACATGCCACGCATCAAGGAAATACTACGATTCGCCGCGGCGTCTGGACGTTGTCGCGGGACCAACACGCGACAGGCAACAGTGCGTGTCTGTGGGTCGACGCCTCCTCCCTGAAAACGTGTCAAACGACCAGTCCACTGACCAGGGTCATCACGATAGCTGATCGTTGCCGGAACGGTGGGCACTTCTAACGAAACAGCCTCCGGTGCTGTCGCGGGTATCGCGTCCAGTGAATCTCGCAGCCACCGCAATTGGTCGGCGCGCAACTGGCACGCCACCTCGACTTCGTTGTCTCGTTCCAGCTTCAGCAACACGTCGCCCGTACGGACAAAGTCACCCACCTCAACATTGTCAAATGCTAACAACCCATTGAACGGCGCTACGATGCGCGTACGAGCCAGATCCCTGCGCGCACGTTCTTGTCGAGCAATCAGTCCTTGTCGCCGCGCAGCGAGCCGCGCTCGCCTGGCCGGAAGCAACTCTTGTTGATTACCAAGTTGCCCTGACGCGATACGGGCATCGAGCCAATCTCGCTCAGCCCGATCGCGCCCCGCCGGCGTCGCGGCCCGGCTCTGCAACAGGCCTGTCAGACGCTGGAGCTCTTGGGCCGCGAGCTTGACGTCCTCTTCCGCCAGCAGTGCCAGCTCGCGCAGACCACGGGCTTCCACATCCAGTTGTTTCAATTCAAGCTCGACACCGTCGAGTTGGCTGGTGATCTCCTGCAACACAAGTTCGTGATCGGCAGGATCGATTTGCACCAGTAGCGTCCCCTGGGTCACGTGCCGACCGGCACGCAGCGTGTCGGGGCGCGCAATGATCTGCCCATTCACCTCAGCCGAAAGAGTCACTTCACGGCTGGGAACCACCCGCCCCCCAATCGTGATCTCAAATTGTCCGCGAGGCGGTCCCACTGGGAGTGTTTGAACAAGTGGGCGGGGTGTCGAACCCGTCGAGGTAGCCGGCTGGCGATCGAGCGATTTCAGCCAGAGAAAGGCTGCGATACCCAGAACGACAATCAGCAGTGGCCCGGCGGCCTGCAGGAGAGTCTGACGGCGCATAGACATCGACGATCGGGACGGTGGGGCGGACCAATTCCATTTATTTTATGGTAGCAAGGCGGTCTGTTTCTCGTCCGCTTTCACCACCGTGCGTGTCTGTCACGGCTGGGGGATCCCCACGAACCTTGCCTGCTGTGCTGATTGAAACGGTTGCGCCATCGGTAACGACGCCAGTTTGACCGGACTTGCGGCCGCTCCCCGGATCGGACCGAAGTCAGAAACCAACCGTCGGACCGTCAAGGCTGAAAGTCCCAATTCCCCAGGAGTGCATCATCGATCAGGTTGGGGTCGATCTGCGGCGCCCAGCTGTCGTGCTCGGTCCAGGGGCGGCGCCAGCGACTCCCCGTCGCCCGTCTCGAGTCGCCGGGTTGCGGTGCACCCCCCAGCAACGTCCAGGCAATACGCAACTCGGCAGTCCAGCCATCAGGGGCGCTGCGGTGCACCACACGGCATTCCTCAACGGGGGGAGCCGGCTGGGTAACCCAAGCCTTACCCGGTTCGCGTGTCAAACGCCCAATCTGCCCTTGAAACGAAAAATCAACTCGTACAAAACGCCGCGCCGCGGGCGATTCCGACAAAACGATTGTCGTGCGGTTCCGCCTGCGTTCAGACGCCGCCACGCCCTTCAGCTCAACCATCCGCGGTTCACGACAATCAAAACCCAGATACAGGAACCGTTCGTCCCACATCACCCGGCAGACCGTGTCAACAATCGGGCGGTCACGGATGAGGTACATCAATGGCTGAAATTCAGCTAGTGCTGTAGCCTGCTGCCAGACGCGATCGTCAAGCCGGCCATCAAGTTGGGGCGCAGGAATCGTGACGGACCGTCGGCGAATGATAGCCTGCGGTCGGGAAACACGAGGTGTCGCGCGCTGGGCAGGTGACAAGCCAGCGACTTCCCGGTCTCGAACTTCCATCCGCTCGCGGACGCGCGCGATCAGGTCTGTGTCCTCTGGGCGTGCCTGAATCCTGAGTTGGTCGACTTGTTGCTTGACCGACTGGAGAGATGTCACGGCCCAACGTGGCAGACGCGGTTCGCCGAACCAGGCGGGACGTTCCCCATAAACCCACACATATTCATCCACCGCATCGAGCGCGTGAAAGAGTTTGTGTTCGAACAGCCGCCGCTTTACCTCAGGTGAGAGATACGTCCCCACCCAGCGTCGATTCGCATAACTGCCGAAAATATCATCGAGGTAGATCGGCACCGACACTTGCACCTGACGACGGTACGTATCCCGGTTCTGGGGATCGATCAATGCCAGCTTGCGTTCTTTCACGTTGACATAGGCATTCGTATAGTCACTCCGCTGCAGCAGGCTGAAACCGTACTCATTCCCGTCGATTAGAGTCACCTCGGGGCCGGCCACGTCGAGCATGCCGTTGATGAACGCCGGATAAAGTGAGTAAATTGTCTCCGCCAGCTCGCTCGGTGGCAGCCGAACCGCCTGGTAGAGATTGAAAATCCGCACGGTCGGCATTTCGGCCTGTATTGCCTGCAGGTACTGGGCGCCGCGACGGCGCACCATCGCGGCGTATTCGCGGAATGACCTGGTGTCCCGATGCAATTGCGGCTGGCGGCTACCAGCCTGATCGTAGTTCCAGACCGCGGCGTGGTAGGGTTCGGGATCAAAGCCCAGCCCCACACAGCGGGCCGCCACAGCAACACGCGTCAGCACACGAATGTTGTGACAGATCGCATCCCATTGGCGGTCATCAAACCAGTCCAAACGACTCGGTTCTCCCTGGTCGAGAAACCGTTCCCCCGCTTTGACGACCAGGAAATTGTCGGTAAATCGCGTCCAACGGATGGCCGCGAGTTGTTCTGCCACCGGGGCCATGCCCTCATCCGTCAGCCGCGTCGAGTGGATAAATGCCTCGTCGCGGGTCTTCCCCTGGTAGAACAGACTGAACAGAATCCCGTCCAATGGCTGGCGTTGCATGACCTCCGCGCTGCGTCGGAGTTCAGACACTTCACGAAAACCCAGCTCCCAGCCGTAGGCAATGATCTTGCGCCGCGGACGAGGAAAACCATAGCGGGCCACGCTACCATCGTCCGCCACAGACAACGACGTAGTCCACAACCACACAGCAGCGATACTCAAAAAAATTCGTGTCCACATAACGGAGCAGTATAATCCTCTCGGTACTGCCGTCGACAATGGCAATCAAAGGAATCCACAGATGATCCTCCTGTCCACACTCCTGCTTCTGTTATTCTTTTCTAGCGGACTCGTTGGCGCCGCGGAACCGCTGTCAATCGATCGCGAAACTGGGCAGTACCGTGATTTATCTTACAGCGCGCTGACAGATGAAGGGCTGTCATGGGAAGAACGCACGCGATTGTTCGGTGGCACAACCGTTCACTATGGCGATCTGACGGACGAACAGCGGCAGGCCACGCAACGCGAACTCGCAGCACTCTTGAAGAAGATCGATCGGCCACTTGTCGCGCGCTGCAGTCGCGAAATCAGCCAATGGCTGGACCAGCAGGCGCAGGACCTCCCGGCAGCTTACACAGGTCGAGACACGCATAAGATCAAGACCGGCGCTGTACTTTTCCTGCGGGCTTACGAAATTTTTGGTGAGCCCGAATACCTGGCCGCTGGATTGGCCTGTGCGAACCTGATTCGCAAAGCACAGTGGCCCCGCGGCCACTGGCCCTGGCCCGGAAAGAACGAGAATTTCATCCGCATTCAGGATGGCTCCACGACAGAACCATTCTGGATCATGCTCTACGCGCATAAGCTCAGTGGTAACCCGAAGTACTTTGCGTCCGCCCAACGCTGCGCCGATGTACTGCTCTCCTTGCAACGACCGGGCGGCGGCTGGGGAGATCAATGGTCGTTCAACGGCAGCAAGTCCGGAAACACCGGAGTCTATCATGGCATCTCATTCAATGACCGGGCCACGAACGCGCCGTTTCGAATTATGGTCATGATGTACCATCTGACACAGGATCAGAAGTACATCGCTCAACTTGGCAAGCTCTGGCCATGGATCGTGAAAGCCGACCTGGGCGAAGTCGAACCGGTCATCGGCTGGGCCGATCAGTACAATGACGACGCCACGCCTGCGCGTGCACGGCGGTATGAAATCGAACTGCCCACAATCTACGCGCTGACCCGCGCCGTTGGCCCACTGTTGATCTGGCAATACCTGATGACCGGCGATGAAACCCGTATGGATCTACTTCGCAAGGCCTACGCCTGGCACGAACACATGCGCCGGGAAGACTTGAAACCGGAAAATTGGCAAGTGTTACTGGCGCTGAACGAACACCAGGCCCAGGCAGGACACCACTACTGCTACCGCCCGGGCTTCCCTACTGCCTGGCTTCCAGACGGATCAAATTGGGGTGGTGTCACCGGCTACAACCTCTTTGCCTGGTATGCAGTGTCCGACGAGCGGAAAAAAAAATACGCCCGTTTCCTGCCCATTCAAAATCATGACATCACCGTGCTCAAGAACGGCCAGGAGATCAAGCAGAACGTCAGTCTGAATAGCCAGCAAGGTTGGCTCAAGATCTACGCGGCGGATCGCAAGTACTATGGTCGCCACATGTGCCACGCCTCGATCGGTAACGACATGAGTCAAATCCGCCGGGCATTGCTCGAACACAAACGGGGAGGACACGCGGCGCTCTTGAAGTACCACTGTAATCCAACCAAATACACGACAGATCAGTATCTGCAGGCTCGCGTCGCGGCGGCCCGCCGCGCTCTCGATGCCCGCAACACTAAACTGGCTGCCAACGCCGAGGGGCGTGGTATTCTCGCAGCCACTGACCCCGGCAATCTGGTGGGTCAAAAAGGACGCTGGTACGGCGATAAATCGCGCACCGCAAACGGCCCGCTGGCCCGCGGTGAAGTTGGTAGCCGAGCCGGCGACTGGCCGACAAAATGGGGTGCGGCTTACTTTGAATTCACGGACAACGTCACCCAGGGAAAATGGGGGAGCGTCGCGTGGTATCAGTGGCAACTGGTCTACGACACACTGCTGGCCGAGGGCAGGATCGATGCCGATGCAGCCGCTCGTGGTGGACGCGGCTTGCAAGGTGTCGCCTGGCAGAACAGCCTCGACTCCTGGGATGCCTTCGGCGAATGGTTGATGGCTTGCCACGAACTGGAAAACCACTTCGATGTACCAATTGAGAGTCCCTGACAGCGTTCTCTAACCAGGTCCCCATGGCCCCACGCAATCGAGACCGTGAGAGACGCGCGATGGTCCACTCCAATTCGTCTACCGCAGCACAAACAAAACCAGCCGTGTGTCTTGGTCACGCGAAAGGAACGGACAAATGAACCAATGCCTGTTTTCCCGTATGTGTCTCTTGGTCTGCGGGGGACTGCTAGCCCTGGCACAGACGCCGGCCACAGCCACCGTCCTGCTGTTTGAAAATCTCGCGCTGCCAATGGCCAGGGAACTGGACGGTTTGCAATCCGTGCAGGATTATGGTGATCACGTCAGCAGCGCACATACGGGTGGCTTCAAGAACTCCTTCGCCAAAGGCAATGGCTGGACGCCAAACATCACGCTGGACTATAGCGCCGGCAACGACCGTAAAACGGTCAGCTCGTGGCGTGCTGGCTGGGATGGCGGCGATGGTGCCAACTACTTGCTGGATGGGGACGACGGAGGACCCTACTACTACTGGTACACCTTCACCCCGCATCGCGGGGTCGGTGTGGTCCTCCGCATGCTGGATTTGGACGGTGTGGGTAAAAACACGAACCGGGTCGACTGGAAGATCTACGCCGACTCCAAGGTAGGCCGGGTCCTCGCCAGTGGCTCCACGGGCCATTTTTCCGGCGATAAAACACACCTTCAGCTGGGCCTGAAAGAACCCTACTTCGGCATCGTCATTCTGGAACTCACGCACACCGGTGCGCGCACGACACTGGCGGTAGACAACCTCCAATTCGACGAAGCTCCGGCCTCCGCCAACCCGCACGTGAACGAACCGGTTGCCCTTGGCACCCGCAAACAACTTCTGGTCGACGATTATGTTATCGCCGAAACCAGTGGTCTTGCGCGGACACTCGGCAATGTCACCAAACGCAATGGCGGACAGCTTGTGTTCGATGGAAATTTCTACGGCACCGTCCTCTACGACGAGGGCAAATTCAAACTGTGGTACCGCGGAGATCCCTACGGCTACGCCGAATCGACCGACGGCCTGCACTTCCGCAGGATCTCCAAACTAGTTGGTCTCGATCCGGCGCATCGCAATTCCGCATCGTTCTACATCGATCCCCACGAAACAGACCCCGCGCATCGCTATAAGGTCTGTTATGCCTATTTGCGACCACACGCCGCTGCCCTCGCTTATTCCGCCGACGGCATCCACTGGAAGCCGTACAACCATGGCAAACCGGTCACCCATCGCGCAGCGGATACCTACAACCAGATTCTCTGGGACGAGGAAGCGCGTGTTTACCGTATGTTCACGCGCACGGATTTCCGACGGCCTCCCGATGGCCTCGAAGTCCGTGGCGCGCGCGACATGATCAATCCCGACATCAAAGCCGACCCGACCAATTGGCGCACAGTGCGTGAATGGAAATTTGGCAAGGGTGTCACCGATGAAGTCTATCGTCGCCAGATTTACGCCTTGACCGACTGGATCTATGAAGGAGTCCATTTCGGACTGATGTCGGTCTACGAGTTCATCCCCAAGCCAGGTACACCATACGACTCCAGGCCAGACCTGGTAAAACGGCACGACCACGACGTGGTCAATTTCTACATTGGTACGACGCGTGGTAACGCCATGTGGGACCTGAGCTGGGTCTATGCCGACAAGCCACTTATCCAGCGTGGTCCGGACAGCAGTTTTGACAAAGACATGATTTACCCCGCTTCGGAAATCATCACGCACGACGATACACATTGGATCTATTACAACGGCTACCCTGAACGCCACGGTGTCGGCGACCGTGGCAAATACGGCATTGGACTGGCGACCCTCAAGCTCGACCGGTTCATTGGCCGGCGAGCCAGCGGCGAGCAACCGGGCAGCCTCGTTACCCGGCCATTCAAACTGGCTGGTACAAAACTCCAACTCAACGTCAGCGCCACAGCAGGCCGCATCCGCGTCGAAGTGCTCGACGCGCAGCGCAACCCACTCCCGGGATTCTCGGGCTCCGCCGCGCCTTG
>CAZITS010000106.1:0-11199 GCA_964542185.1 uncultured Pirellulaceae bacterium | reverse complement strand
ATTCCTGGAGGAACATCTAGACGGTATTAAATCGACCTCGGCGGAGTCTCAGTAATGGATGAAGCACTGCTGGCCCCCAATTTCTTGTTCCGGTTCGCTGCGCCCTGCAGATATCGTGACCTTCAATGGTCAAGTCGCGGCGTTGATCTGGAAGAGGATTGCCGCCTGCCTAGTTTTGGTGAACTGGAAGGTCGCCAGATGTTTGCAGATGTCCGCACCGCCTGGAACGAGGCAGGTTTGTTTTTCTCGGTTCGTGTCAGTGGCAAGAAACAATTACCCTGGTGTCGGGGTACCCGTGTAGAAGATAGCGACGGGTTGCAATTGTGGATTGCCACAAGAGAAATTCAGGGCATTCATCGCGCGAATCGGTTTTGTCATCGGCTCGCTTTTCTCCCGCTGGGGGAAGGGACCCGGTTGGACGAGCCGGTCGCCACGACGCTTTCAATTGCCAGGGCTCGTGAACTTCCCCGACCAATTGCCTCAGATCGGTTTGGAATCTACAGCGAGAATCGGATCGATGGCTATGTGCTTCACGTTTGGGTTCCGGGTGATGCGCTGACGGGTTTTGACGCTACGGAAACAACGATGCTGGGGTTTTCCTATGCGGTCGTCGACCGTGAACTCGGGTGGCAGACTTTCAGCATTGGCCCGGAATTTCCGTTTATCAGCGACCCTAGTCTGTGGGGGCAGTTAGAGCTGCAGCCGGCAGCAACGGCGGTCCAATAGGGGGGCACACCCAGATAGGACAGAGCTGCCGTGAGCTAACGGACTGCGGCGCAGTCAATGCACCGTTCTTGTGCTGGAGGCAAGCTGGATAGCTTTCCAGGGGCAAAAAGTCCCGTTTTGTCGAGATTCACTTGGATGCGATACGGTGATTTGCGATAATTTAGAAGAGTGGTTTGCTTTTCAACGATCCTGGCGCTCTTGTTGGTAAATTTCGATGATGAAGTTCTCTCACCACCAGCACGCTTTCTCTGATTTTCATGGTCGCTCGCGAGAGGGTCTGACGTTTTTAGACCGCCGCGGGATGTTGAAATCAGGATTGGCAGGTGTGGCAGGTTTATCCTTGCCCAGTTTGTTGCGTCATCGCGATGCGGTAGCGGCCCAAGGCGGCAGCCCGCAACGCAACAAGAGTGTGATTTTGCTGTGGATGGCTGGTGGCCCCAGTCATATCGATACCTGGGATCCCAAGCCAAACCGGCCGCCAGAGAATCGAGGTCCTTTCGGAGTAATCCAAACACGGCTTCCCGGAGTCTTGTTTTGCGAACACCTCCCAAAGCAAGCCGCAATGTTGGATCAGATTTCGGTATTGCGGAGCGTCGATGCCCGTCACAGTAACCATGAACCCAATATGGTTTTCCAGACAGGACATCGCGGGGCAGCGCCAAGAGCGAACCCGAAAGGTGGGCAATTTCCGGCAATCGGTTCTGTGATCGCGAAACACCGCGGAGCGAACCAATCGGGGATGCCTCCCTATGTGGCTTTTCAGCGTTCACGATCTCATGTGGCGTACGCGGGTGACCTTGGCCAGCAGTACGATCCGTTTATCGCGCAGAAGGCAGCTCGGTTGCCAGTTTACGACCTGGTCGGCCGGAATACTGGCAAGATCGCCGGCGCACCGTTGTTCCAGCTTCCTAGTGGTTTGACGCGCGACCGCATCTACAGTCGTCGAACTTTGCTGCAGGATTTTGATCGCCTGCGGAGCCAGCTCGATAGCCGTGGCTGGATGGATGCCATGGATGTGTATCACCGACAAGCAGTTGAGATGGTGACAGGCCGTTTGGCGCAGGATGCTTTTGATATTGAGCGTGAACCACAGCGGTCGCGTGATCGTTACGGAAAACATCTGTGGTGTCAGCAGGCTCTTTTAGCTCGCCGTCTGGTAGAACGTGGAGCCACATTTGTGACTCTGGACTTGAGTTACCACACGGCATCAGGCACTTGGGACAACCACGGTATCCCAGGTGGAGTTTATGGAGGTATCTCGAAAGGTCTGGGTCCACTCCTTCCTTTGTTTGACCATCTCTATACGACTTTGCTCACGGACTTAGCAGAGCGGCAGATGTTGGATGACGTGTTGGTGTTGGCGATGGGAGAGTTTGGGCGCACGCCCCAGACTGGGACCCAAGGCAGCTTCGATGGTCGTAATCATTGGCCTGTTGTGATGTCGATGTTGATGGCTGGCGGCGGGTTGCGACACGGACAAGTGATCGGTGCTACCGAAAGTGACGGTTCCCAGATCCGGGAACGTCCAGTCACACCAGGTGACCTGGCGGCGACGATTTATCGCCACCTGGATGTGCCACTGGAAACGACGTATCTCAACGATCGCCAGCGGCCGATTCACGTAGTGCAAGAGAACGGCCAGCCCATCCGAGAGTTACTTTGAGCCTGGCTACGAGCAGTGTTTGCCGAAACGCCATTGGCGCTGTTCATGCCGGCATCACTGGATACTCATTGGGGCCCGGCCGATTGCCAGGGTTGTCATTTATGATGGCGTGCGTGTTTTGTCGTTGACCGACAAGCAGTGTTGAACAAGTGCGCCAATGGTTTCTTCGAGAATCTCTTGGCCACCAAATTCCATGCCGATCGCGCGCAATTTTTGAGTGTCGATTTGATGGCGAGGGCGGGTTTGGCCGCCGGCGATCGTACTATTGCTCGCGGTCAATCGACAGGCAATTTCGGCGACGTCGAATTCAGAGATGTAGCGGTCGTAGCAATTGAATGCCTGGCCAGTGATTCCATTTGCTGACAGCAGTAGATTCACGGCTTTGGCCACATCGGAAGCGTGGACTTCCTTTCCGCCACGTCGGCATTCAATGGGTTTTCCCTGGGTAACATCGCGCACTAACTCAAACCACTTGCTTTTTTCAGCCGGGTGCGTCAAACCATAAATGCCTGTGGGTCTCAGTGCGCAGATTTCATAACCTTCGCCAAATCCATAGCTATGGATGAATTTTTCTAACGCTGCCTTATGGGCCCCATAATGTGTGCGTGGCCACAGTGGGTGTGTTTCATCGAGAGGCCGGTCGTCCAGGATCTCTTCGTGGACGGCACAAGTTGAAATAAAGATGAAACGTTTGACGCCCGCTTTACGTGCGGCTTCAATCAAACGCAGTGTTCCGAGCAGATTAGTTTCAGTGAATTCGATCAAGTCGCTGGTGTTCTTGCGAAATGTACTTCCTGTTCGCCAGAGTGCTCCATGGACTACCGCGTCACAACCGTCGACGAGTGTCGCGGCAGAACTTGCATCAGAGAGATCGCCTGGCAACCAGGTCACCTGATGCGAGAGCGCATCCAGCGGCTGGCGATTACTCGATGGACGGTGCCAGCACCGCAACTGGTGGCCGTCGCTCGCCAGATTCTGGGCAATGTAGTGACCGAGGAATCCCGTTGCGCCTGTTACCGCGATTTGCATCTTAGTTCCTCTGGTGATGCCGGCTGCGCCTCGCAGCCGACGGGCCAAAATCGGTCCGCTGATCGAGACTTCTGTGCGAGGCCGCCAGGGTTATGGACGCAGTTGCATGCACCCAGCGTTCTGGGTTGCGCGGCGATGCCTGCAGCACGTATTGGAACGCCCCGGGACCAGATCGCTATGGGGAATTGCGGAATGTGGTTTCTTGTCAGTCACACTAACGCTGACCGCTATCGCGTCGCTCGAGCTCATCTCGAATGCGCGCCGCTCGTTCATACTCTTCGGCTGCAATGGCTTCAGTCAGTTGCTGTTGCAGCGATTTTTCGCCGTTGTATTGTCCGGACAGCGAGTCTCGTAATTCGGTGAGTCTGACAACCAGATCATCGTCCTCAAATTGTTCTTCCAGTTCGTGTTCCACGAACAACGTATGTAGTTGAGTGAGGCCTTGTTCAATTTCCTGGACTGCTTCTTCGGGGCCATTTTCCTCCAGCGCGGACAATGCTGCGGCTTGTGTGCGCTGGAACAGTACGAAAGGGCGATATTGTTCGTGGGATACGGTCCACTGCTCGTCGGGCGAATGTTCTCGACAGAAATCCATCAAGCCGAGCGTGTGGTCGGCATCGGCGACAGCCCGATCGTATTGCTGCAACCGTAACCAGCAAACTCTACGGTGGTAGAACTGGATAAATTCACGGTCGACTTCGTCGCATTCGTCGTCATCTAGTACAAATCCGTTGCCTTCGAAGATCGACTGTCTCATCAGGTAGTCGTAGTACGTTTCTTCTCCCTCCGGTCGTTGGCCATCCGGCCGGCCGGTGGTTTCCAATTGCAATACACCGAGATCGACACGCATTTGCAATACTTCGCGCTTGTCTTCGCAAGTGACAATACGAATATTCATGCTCTCAGGGGTGTACGGCCACGCCTGCAGAAGTGCGTCGATGTGTTCTGAATCCGTCATTGGGAGACCATTTTCGGGACGGCTCTTGTTTCCTCTTCCACTAATTATATCTAGCAGTACCGAAAGGGAGAAGTTGACCAAATCGGCTGGAATCCACATAGTTTACAGATGATGTAGTTTCCGTTTGCCAATCTGACGACCCACTTGACCAGAAGCTCGTGGTGTGTGGGGCTGCTCTGGTGATGTTCTGGAGAAACCCGTTTTGCCTTCACTGACTAGCGACTCGTGCAAGGCACAGTTGGTCGTGACGGTAAGACCGAGGTGAATCCTTCCAGTCCTGGTGAAAGAACGAGTCCTGCTCCATTGTCTGAACGGGTTCATGACCGACTGTTTGCGTTGCCGCAGGGACTCGCGGCCCATGCTGGATACGGCGCGGCATTATCTGCGCTAGCCGCGGGCAACCATGCCGAATTTGATGGGGTCCACGGCTCAGCTTGCGCGTTGGTAGCGGCGAATTTGCAAACACATGTGCCAGGCACTCTGGCCGTGATTTGTTCCAACGCCGATGAAATGGACGAGTTTGCCGAGGACATGAAGCTGTTCTCTCGCCTACCGGTGCGCTGTTTTCCACCGTGGGAGACTGATCCTGCTGAAAAAGTACCGCTTGATGAGATTCACGGAGCCCGGCTGGCGGCGCTGAATGAACTGCGGTCGGCAGCCAAGACCGGTGAAGTTACGGGGATTGTGGCCTGTTGTATCCAAAGCTTGCTGCAACCAGTGCCACCTCCCAGTACTTTGGAAGCCAGTAGCAGACAGATTGAAGTTGGGTCGACACTGGACGGCGAAGCTTTGTCACAATGGCTCGTCGAGCAGGGTTTTCACCACACCAGCGCGGTGGAAATGCCGGGTGAGTTTTCTCTTCGTGGCGGCATTCTGGACATTTTTGCGGCCGACTGGATTAGCCCGATCCGGTTCGAGCTGTTTGGTGACGATGTCGAGTCAATACGGCGATTTGACGTTGCTTCACAACGCAGTCTGGAAACGCTCGAGCGCGTTGAGCTGACCGTTTTGACAGCAGTTGATCGGGAAGGTGCTTGTCTGATTGACTATTTACCAGGGACTTCCTGGTACCTGTTGGTCGAGCCCGAGAAGGTTGTACAGCAGGGCAAGCAATATTTGGATCGGCTGGAGCAAGTTGATCGTGTTCTGGGGTTTGGTGAGGTCATGGCTCGCATCCAGCGAGCACCGCTGGCCAGCGTTTCCGCGCTGGCGGGAGGGGCAAGTTGCAGACTTGGAATGGAATCGGTTGAGCGGTTTAGTGGCGAAATCGGGCGGGTCCGAGAAGAGTTGGATCGGATTGCTGCCGACCACGACGTTTATGTGGTTGCGCATACGGAGTCTGAAGTTGAGCGACTGGGGGAATTACTGGCAACAACACAAGCCGCGACCAGCGGGCGACTGTATTTCCACATCGGCACGATACGTGAAGGCTTTCGGTTGGTGGAGGATCAGGTTCTGGTTATTGCGGCAAGCCAGTTATTTGCCCGTGGCCAGTTGCGCAGGCCAACGCCTCGGCGCCAGATGGGAAAAGCGATCGACAGCTTTACGGAGCTCGGCGTTGGTGACCTGGTAGTCCATTTGGCACACGGGATTGGGCGTTACCGGGGCCTGAAACAATTGGACCGTAACGACCAGGTTGAAGAACATCTGGAGGTTGAATTTGCTGGTGGTACGCGGGTTTACGTTCCTGCAGCGCGAATAGGCCTGGTTCATAAATATATCGGGGGTACTCGCAGTCGCCCGGCGCTGGCCCGGATTGGTGGTAAAACCTGGCAACGTCAAAAGCAGGCAGCTGCCATTGCAGCGACGGACCTGGCCGCAGAATTATTGGACCTGCAGGCGGCACGCATGGCGAGGCCGGGAATCAGTTTCTCAGGAGATTCAGACTGGCAGCGTGAATTTGATGCCTCTTTTCCTTACCGGGAAACGCCGGACCAGCTGGCTGCCGCAGAGTCGATTCGGTTTGATATGGAAAACGTCAGACCGATGGATCGTCTGGTTTGTGGCGACGTCGGTTACGGGAAAACTGAGCTGGCCATGCGCGCTGCTTTCAAGGCTGTTGACAATGGCTACCAGGTCGCCGTGCTCGTGCCGACTACGATCCTGGCGGAGCAGCACTATCGGACATTTCGCGACCGGATGTCAGAGTTTCCTTTTGATATTGCGCGTCTAAGTCGATTCTGTTCTACGGGTGAACAGCGAGAGATCGTTGAAGCGCTTGAGGCAGGACAAGTTGATATCGTGATCGGAACGCATCGTATTGGTTCCAAGGACCTCAAGTTCTACAACCTGGGCCTCGTGATCATCGATGAAGAACAGCGATTTGGTGTCGCGGTCAAGGAACGCTTGAAAACCTTTCGGGCGACTGTTGACGTGATGACGATGTCCGCAACACCCATTCCACGAACGTTGCACATGTCGCTGGTCGGTGTTCGAGACATTTCGAATCTGCAGACGGCGCCAGAAGACCGGATTGCTGTTGAGACTCGGGTTGTTCGTTGGGATGAAGATCTTATTCGCCGCGCTGTTTTACGAGAACTGAATCGCGGGGGACAGATTTACTTTGTCCACAATCGTGTGAATGACATTCATCTAGTCCGTGAGAAACTTAAACGAATTGTTCCAGAGGCGAGCGTCCAGATCGGCCATGGTCAAATGCCAGAGACAGAACTCGAACAAGTAATGGTTGACTTTGTGGCACACCGATTTGATTTACTGTTGGCGACGACCATCGTTGAGAGTGGTCTGGACATTCCGAATGCCAATACGATTTTTATTGACGAAGCAGATCGTTACGGACTCGCGGATTTACATCAATTGCGGGGGCGAGTGGGGCGTTACAAGCATCGCGCGTACAGCTATCTGTTGGTTGATTCCCGCAAGCCACTGACTCCCAACGCGTCGCGTCGGCTCAGGGCAATTGAGGAATTCAGCGAGATGGGAGCCGGTTTTTCGATTGCCATGCGTGACCTGGAAATCCGAGGTGCGGGGAATCTACTGGGGACCCAGCAGAGCGGGCACATTGCCATGGTGGGTTACGAGTTGTACTGCCAGCTGCTCGAAACAGCTGTCGGTGCACTCAAGCAGGCTCCACCACCGGAAACAATTGATGTCGAGATTGACTTGCCGGGCGCTTCATACTTGCCAGATAATTATGTTCCTGACATACGATTGAAGATTGACTTTTATCGCAGGTTGGCGCGAATTTCAGATACGGCAGAGCTAGAGACTTACCAGGAAGAGCTGGTCGATCGGTTCGGCTCTCCCCCGCCGCCTGTCATGCGTTTGCTCCAATTGGCCGAACTGAGAATTGCTGCCGCGCGCTGGCAGATTACCGCAATTCGTCATGAGGATCGGTTTTTACGTTTTTCCTGCGCTGATTCCGGGCAGCTGCGCCGTCTTGCAAAAACAACCTCGACTGACTTTCGTGTAGTCGATGCCGGATCGGCGTATGTGCCATTAGGGAAAGGGGTTGCGGATTCTGCGGCGTTGTTTGATTTGGCCAGATCGGTGTTGCCGCAGGGGTAAGGCGACCCTATAATCCGCCGCCCGCTTTTCATCGCGTTCCTGCGAGCGGTTCATTTTCAGGCTCTATTCTCGGATGGACTAGTGGTCCGTATGTTTTCCCGTAGGTTCGGCATTGTCGGTGTTGTGGGTGTCCTGTCGATGGTGGCCAGTGCGCAACCTCCCCGGCCCTCAGCCTCCAATACGACTCCGCGCTCGCCCGCGTTCGCGCCAGTGACAACTGGGTTGGCCGAGACACCGAATCCGGCCACTCAACCTGTGGCTATCCGGGACGGTTCTTTGACCGCCAATGTGACGGGAACAGGGCAGCAGGCCGACTTGCCTGCGTTGCAGATTTTTGAGCAGACAGAGTTGATCGGCGCAGTTGGCAACGAGCAAATTCTCGCGGGCGACGTGTTGCCTATGGTGGAACAGGAAATGCGTCGACTGATGCAGAAGATGCCAGCTGCCCAGCGTCAGGCGGTGACTTCGGCGGAATTGGGTTCCGTCCGCAGGACTTTGATGCAACGTATGCTGAAGCCGATTATTCGCAACAAGTTGTTGTATGTAGATTTTCTGCGTGATGGTGCTCAGAATGCCGGTGATCAAATTGACGAACAGTTGAATCAAATCAACAGTCGCGTTGACGCTGAATTTGAAAAGAGCCAGGTGCCCCACCTTATGAAGTCTGTCAAAGCAACAAGTCGCGCCGAATTAGAGGCCTCCTTGAGAAGTTATGGTTCGTCCCTCAAGGGGCAGCAGCAGTTGTTCCGTGAGCAGGTCATGGGCATGCAGATGCGACAGCGTTACGTGACGAACAACCCGGAGATCTCACTGGAACAGCTGTTGGAACGATATCAAGAGAACATCAAAGACTATCAGGTCCAGCCCAAGGTGCGCTGGGAACAATTGACGATCATGCTCGATCGTTATCCGTCGCGTGACGAAGCCTATAACGACCTCGTTGATATGGGCAATCGTGTGTTTTTTGGCGCGTCATTCTCCGAAATTGCGAAGTTGCGATCCCAGGGAGTGAATGCAAAAGAGGGCGGATACCATGGCTGGACGAACCAGGGGAGTCTGGTTTCCAGCGTGCTTGACGAGGCATTGTTTACGCTTCCAGTTGACCAGCTCAGTCCAATTCTGGAAGACCAGGCAGGCTTTCACATTGTGCGGATCCTGGAACGCACCGAGAGTTCTCGAGTTCGCTTTCGCGATGCCCAGGAGCAAATTAAAAAAGACTTGCAGCAAGAGCAGCAGCAGAAGGAATGGGAGGGTTATCTCTCCCGCCTGCAAAAAGAGATTCCGGTTTGGACCGTCTTCGACAACACCACGCGTAGCGCGCAAAAATCGCCGGCTATTCCTGCGACGCCGCGCTGATGCAAGGCTGTGGTTCGTCCGCTGCCACTAGTCTGGCAGGGAACTGCACGCCTGCAGTGGTACTCCGTAAGTCAGCGTGGACCCGTCCGCGGCTGCCTGGGCCGCCAGCTTTGTCACGCCCGATCTGAGTACACCTCTCGGGTAAAGGAACTTGATCGACTACACTTGTGGGAAGGCACTAGGGGATCTCTGCAGGCTGTTTACCCGGGATCGTGATCGATGTTCAACGCAATGATTCTGTTGCGCAGGTTTCACCTGTTTTCTTGCGCATTACTTTGCTGGCCACTGGTGCTTTCCGCCCAGCAGGATGCAGACACAGCGGGCGTGACGTTTTTCGAGGCGAAGATCCGCCCTGTACTCGTGAAGCACTGTTATTCATGTCACTCAGCCGACGCGAAAATCGTGCGTGGAGGATTGCGGCTGGATACCAGGCAGGCCTTGTTGCGAGGAGGTGATTCCGGTCCCGGGCTTGTACCGAGGAAGCCGGCAGTGAGCCAGCTATTGTCCGCATTACGTTACGATGGGCTGGAGATGCCTCCTGAAGGAAAGCTGCCGGCGTCGATCATCGCTGATTTTGAGCGGTGGATTCAGATGGGGGCGCCGGATCCTCGCGAAGAAGTGCTCGCTCCACGTCCCAAGAGGCAGATCAATTACCAGGAGGCGAAGAAATTCTGGGCGTTTGTTCCGCCTGCGCTTGTGATTCCTCCAGCGATTCGCGAACCACAGGGTGTGCATAACCCAGTCGATCGATTTGTATTGGCCAGGTTGCAGGAAACCGGTTTGCAGCCGGTTGGACCAGCGGATCGCAGCACATTGATTCGTCGCGTAACCTTTGGCTTGACAGGACTTCCACCTTCGCCAGGTGAGGTGGAAGCTTTTCTTGTGGATGATCGGCCTGGGGCATTTACGCGCGTCATCGATCGTTTACTCGGATCACGACACTATGGCGAGCGTTGGGCACGGCACTGGCTCGATGTCGCGCGTTACGGAGAGGATCAGGCGCACACTTTCAAAGCACGCCGATACCCCCACGGCCATCGTTATCGTGATTGGGTTGTTGGAGCATTGAACGCGGATATGCCGTACGATCGGTTTGTCCAGAACCAGATTGCCGCGGATCTCATCGGTGACTCGTCGAGCCGGTTTGCGCGGTTGGCTGCTCTGGGTTTCTTTGCGATGGGGCCGGTTTACTATCAGGACAACGGCGAGAAAGCCAAGGCACTGGCCGACGAGTGGGACGACCGTGTTGATACACTTTCCCGCGGGTTACTCGGTCTGACGCTTTCCTGTGCCCGCTGTCATGATCACAAGTACGACCCAATCACGATGGAAGATTATTACGGGCTGGCTGGTATCTTCGCGAGTACGCAGTATCAAGAACGCCCTGTGGTTACGCCCCAAGTGGTTCAAGAGAGACGCCAGGCCGACGGTAAGGTGAAGAAACACCAGTTGGAAATGGACCGTTTCCTGGACAAACAAGCTCGAGAACTCAGGCCATCTCTGGTTGCTCGTATACCAGATTACGTGGTTGCGGCGTGGACGCTTCGTAACCGCAGGCAATCATCCCCCCAGGACAAAAAGTTATCCGAAAAGGTCGCTCGGGAGTTGAAGCTGAGTGAAGAGCTCATCAAACGCTGGGAAGTCTATTTGTATGACAGGGGAAAAGCGACTTCGCGTCCGTACCTTTCCAGTTGGTTTGCCTGGCTGGAGAATCAGGCTGTAACCCAGGACCAGTCAGGGAATGCGAAAGTACTTGCGGCGGTCCGCCAGCAAGGCGAGACGCTCCAGCAAGCTGCGTTAGCGACACTACCACGGCGTCAAGAACTGTTTCGTCGATTCGGAGAGAACGTGGCGTTTGTGGACGCAGGGGATCGAGCAGTTGTGGCTCCTGGCCATGTGCCGCTGGGGAACTTGTTTGACGACAAGGCAGGTACTTCGC
>CAZITS010000105.1:0-11250 GCA_964542185.1 uncultured Pirellulaceae bacterium | reverse complement strand
GAAGAGGACGACGAGGAAGAGGACGACGAAGACGACGACGACGAAGAAGAGGATGAAGAAGAAGAGGAAGAAGACGGGAAGGAGTAGTGGCTACGAGCTCGGATCACCGGCAGCCAGGCACCGACTGATGTCTTAGATTGGCCAACGTTTACAACGACGTCTCCGATGGCACATTTCCTGTGAACCTCCACCGCAAACGCCTGAACATTCATCAAACCGAACCTGAAATCCCTTGTTGGAGATTGTCATGACCGATGTTTCACGCCGTGCGTTCAACCAACAGACTGTCGGCTCCCTGCTCACCCTGTCCCTGCTTGAAACCCTCTATGCGACCGATGCCTTTGCGGCCGAGATCAAACCGGTGACAGCACGCTGGTTGGCGGAACTAGACGAACTGGGCCGCGATCTGAAAGGACAAAAACTCGGAGAGGTCCAATGGCAGGAAAAAGTCGAGGGCTTGTTCTCAAAGGTCGAACTTGCGGAATTACTGAAATTCATCGAATTCGACAAACTCATTAAGGGCCTCAGCTTTCGGGACAAGGGTGAGAAAAGCCTGCGTCCTCGGTTCCCAAAGGTCGAAGGTCTTCCCACCAATCTGGTCTTTGGTAACCAGATGTTCGCGCTCAAGAAAGACCGGTCGGTCGTACCACATGGGCACGACAACATGGCAACCGCGTTCCTGGTCTTGAAAGGTAGTTTCCAGGGGCGTCACTACGATCGCCTGGAAGACACCAAAGACCACATGATCATCAAGCCCACTATTGATCAGTCGTTCACCGTTGGCCAGTACTCATCGGTCTCGGACAAAAAAGACAACGTGCATTGGTTTAAAGCGACCAGCGAGACTGGTTTCATCTTCAATATCCATATTCTGGGAGTCACCCAAGGGCGACGTACCAAGCGTGTCTATGTCGACCCCAACGGTGAAAAACTAGCGGGAGGCAAGATCCGCGGGCGTCGCATCGGCGCATCAGAGGCTTACCGCCTCTATGGCTAAACCCCGTTTTACAACGCGCTGCTTCAACGGCCTCTTCAAACCGTTGTCAGATCGAGACACATGAAAACCACACAACTGAATCACGTGGCTTTACACGTTGCAGATGTGGACAAGAGCATCCAGTTCTACTCCGAGATCATGCAACTGAAGGAAATACCCAGACCGGGATTTACTTTCCCCGGTGCGTGGTTCCTGTTAGGGGTCGATCAGGAACTCCATTTGATCGGGGAACGGGACGAACCGGTGTCCGGTGCCAAAAGCCGGGGCAATCACTGGGCGCTTATGATCGACGACATGGACGCCTGGGAAGCGTATCTCCAGGAAAAAGGTATTCCCTATACCCCTCGCCGCACGCGACCGGACGGCGCCTTCCAGATCTACGTATCAGATCCCGATGGACACTGCCTCGAGCTCTGTACCCAGCCACCTGTCGCTGATTCGTAATGCTTCCGAAAAGGCGGCACGAGGGGGAAACATTGTGGACTTGCAGCTAGCCAATAGCGTAGCAGTCGTCATCGGCGGGGCCAAAGGTATCGGCCAGGCAATCGTTCGCGGTTTTGCACAAGAGGGTGCGCACGTCGCAATCGTGGATGTCGATACTGGCGTCCAATCTCTCGCAGATGAATTGGCGGCGGCCACTTCAGCCCAGACACTGGCAGCCGTAGCTGATGCTACAGACTACGAATCACTGCAAACAATCGCCACGCGTGTAATCAGTGAGTTCGGCCGTGTTGACCACCTGGTCTACGCCGCGGGCGCTGGTTCAGGAAAGTACGGATTCCCCTTCTGGAATTTATCACCTGCAGACTGGCAACGTGTAATAGACATCAACCTCCTGGGGGCTGTGAACGCAGCACATGCATTTACGCCGGAAATGACGGCTGCGCGCCACGGGACCGTGTTGTTTCTATCGTCCATTGCCGGGCAAATTGGTTCCCAAACCGATCCACCCTACAGTGCGGCCAAGGCTGCTGTGATCAATTTCGCGCAGTGCGCCGCAAAAGATCTGGCCCAATACGATGTGCGGGTCAATACGATCTGTCCTGGAATGGTAAAAACCGCGGTCAACGAATCGGTCTGGAAGGCCTGGCAGAATGCCCAGCCCGAGAGCCAACAACTATCGTATGACGAGTGGGCAACGGCGAAAATCGCGGCCACAACGCCGCTGAACCGCTGGCAAGAACCGGCAGACGTGGCTGCCCTCGCGCTGTATCTGGCATCCCCTCTGGCACATAACATCACTGGTCAAACGATGAATGTTGATGGAGGCATCGTCATGCATTCTTGAGGGGTCTGGACTTTTCGTGAAGACGCAGTTCAGCTGGCAAGCCACATCAAGAGCCCAATTAACACACCCACCAGAACCCAAGCCCCCAAGAATCCGCCCACATCTACGACCGTCAGACGCGGCAACTCCAGGGCGTACTTGCGGGGGCCCTGGTAGGCCTTGTCCGCCACCGCCTCAAAATCCAGCCGAGTCTCCCCAAGGCCCAGCGTCTGCGTTGTTTCCGCGCCATGTTGCGGCCCAGCGACCTGCTCTTCGCCCACCGGCGTTAACAAGCGGGCAAAAAATGAATCCAGCTCGGTCCGCGACTGCGCACGTGTCACTAGACTGACGACCACCATCACTCCGAATTGCACCGCCAGCATCATCAGAATCTCAACCGGCTTGGAATGATCACGGAGCTGAAGTTGCTCACCCAGCCACACCAGGTTACGGGCAACTGGCTGCAGAAACTGTAGTCCCGCGCTGGCCGGAATCTGTACCGAACTTAATAGCCACACCGAAACACTCGCCAGAAAACTGCACCAGGCAGCGGTCGGATTCGCTCTCCGCCAGCAGACACCCAGCCAAAACGCAGCGCCCAGCAGACTAATCACTTCGACAGAAGCCAGGACCAGCCCCGTTACGCTCCCGGCGTAAAACGCGACGGCGATTCCTGCCACCAGCATCATCGCGGAAGCGATTCTGCCCACCTTCAAATAGTGTGTTTGCTCTCGCCCTGGTATCAGCGGCTGATAGAAATTACGAGTAAATACACCCGCCCCCACCACCATAAAAACCTCTGCGCTGGTCACTCCTGCCACCAGGCAGGCAATCATCAACCCCCGCCAACCGTCCCCCAGCCATTCACGGATCGCCATGCCGAAAAGCTCTTCACTCGCTTGTCGGGGGTTTTCCGCACTCTGCCAATGCGATGAAAACTGAACGGCCGCAATCAACCCCGTAAAGGCCCAGGCCATCGTCAACAAACGCTTGATGAAATTCCCATAACACATCCCCACGCGTGCTTCGAGCTCGGTCTTTCCTGAGCCCGTGGCATTCATCACATGTGGCTGGACGACGACTCCTGCCAGCGCCAGTAAAGAAACCGAGACAATAAACCCCACAGTACCCTCGAACGTATCGGTCGGGATGTGTTCCGGAGAAGCCGCAATCTGAAACATATGCGGGTCGAGTTGCGCATGCACCTGTCCCCAGCCACCCACTTGTTGCAATCCCGCAGGCACCAGAATCACGGACAGTACGATGATCAGGATTCCCTGCAAGGCATCGGTGTAAGCGGCGGCTACGAGTCCGCCGGCCACGACATAGCTGGAAAACAAAACGGCCAGGAGCACAATCGCCGGCTGGGTTGGAATTTCACCCCCCGTCGCTCCAGCGATCGCGGAACCCGCCCCCCGCAGCAACATCGCAATCGATTGGATGAGATAAAGAATCGCCACCAGCGAATAGACCATCTCCAACGAACGCCCGTAGCGAATACGAAAGAAATCACCAGTGGTGATCACGCGTAATCGTCGAATAATCGGTCCGATCATCCAGTAAAATGGCGTCGAAAACAGGTACATCCAGTGGTACCAGATCCCTCCCAGACCGAGCCGCGCCGAAGCCCCTGTTACCTGCACTGCTTGTTCGGAATGTGTCCCTGTGCAAAGCCAATGCATGACCAGCAGTTGTTTAATGATGCGGCGACCACCGAGAAAAAAATCCTCCTCGGTGCGTACCTGCCGCGAAACCCAAAACCCAATCACCATGACAATCGCGAAATAGCCAACGATGACAATCAGATCTATGGGCTTCAGACCGTACAGCGAAGCATCCCACCAGACGTTCATGAACGGCCACCTGATCCGCAAAGAAACTGGACCGCGAAATAGTGACGGGGGAGTGAATCACAATACCGAAGTAACGGCCTCGCATAGACGGGCAATGTTCTGCGGCGTCATACCAGCTACGTTAATACGTCCGCTCGAGACCAGGTAGATCGACCACTCATTGCGCAACGCATCCACCTGTACGGGTGAGAGTCCTGAGTAGGAGAACATTCCTCGCTGGTTCGTGATGAACGAAAGGTCCTGCTGCGGAGCCTGTTTCTGCATCCCCGCCACAAACTGCGCCCGCATGGCAGAGATCCGCTTGCGCATTGCAGCCAGTTCTTGTTCCCAAATGCCGCGCAGCGTTGCATCCTCCAGCACCGTAGTAACGATCGCCGCGCCATGCTTGGGAGGATTCGAGTAATTGGAACGCACACAAGACTTCAAGTGACTGAGGACACAGCCCGCCGCATCCTGGGTGGTAGCAACCACCGTGAGTGCACCCACGCGTTCACTGTACAAACCAAAGTTCTTGGAGAACGAAGTACAAACCATTGCTTCGGGGACATGCCGCAACAGCTCACGCACACCCGCCGCGTCCTCATCCAGCCCGTCACCAAAACCCTGATAGGCAAAATCGACCAGTGGAATCAAGGACCGTTGCTGAATGATCTCGCCAATTTCACGCCACTGGTCGATTTGGAGATCCACCCCTGTTGGATTGTGGCAACAGGCATGCAGGCAAAGAACATCACCCTCTGGTATCTCCTTGAATTGCGTCCGCAGGGCGGCAAAATCCAGGCCTGTACCCGCGGCATCCAGGTAGGGGTAATTCTCAACGTTCAACCCCGCGGCGCGAAAAACATTCGGGTGGTTCGCCCAGGTCGGTTGACTGCACCAGACACTGTGATTGGGAAAACGCGTTGCCACAAAATCGGCCGCAACACGCAAAGCACCGGTCCCACCTGGAGTCTGCACTCCACACGCGCGTTCCTGGCCCAGAATCTCGTGGCCCGCACCAAGCACCATTTCACGCGTCAAAGCAGCAAATCGCTCGAGCCCAGCGATGCCCAGATAGCTCTTGGTCGCCTCATCTTCCAGCAATTGCCCTTCGGCCTGCTTTACACAATCCAGAATCGGCGTGTTGCCGCTCTCATCCTTGTACACTCCCGTCGTCAAGTTGATCTTTTCGGGATGGTGATCCTGCTGGAAAAGCTCCGTCAAACCGAGAATCGGATCCGGAGGTGCCTGCTGCAGTACTTCGAACATGTTTTGCCCTTTCAAGAACTCATCGCCTCTACTTCGTACGTCGCCGCCGAGGGACACGTCAAGAGGGTACGCGCTACCAAACCCCTGATCCCCCCCGGAAGTCCGCTTGTCGGGGGGAAACACTTGGCAGCCACCGGAGAGCTTGCGTATGATGTGTCCTGGCTGGAAGATGCCCCCCGGTGCCCCACTGGGTGCCTCAGTCCAGCAGAACTACCGGACACCTTTCTATTCCATAAGTTTGGATTCCCGATAAATCGGCGACAACAGCCTGCTGGCGAAGCGACCGAGAAAATCACCCAACGATATCCCCCCTACTGATTGGGAGACGCTGACGATGAGATTGACGATGCTCCTGCTCGTGGCCTTGACTCTGACCGTACCAGTTCAGGCCGGAAACTGGCCGCAATTCCGCGGGCCCAATTTTAACGGTTCGGCAAACGAAGAGAGTCTCCCGTCCGACTGGAGCACCACTGAAAATGTAGCCTGGAAGGTCGACCTGCCCGGCCCCAGCGCTGCTACGCCAGCCATTTGGGGAGACCATGTCTTCGTCTCCACAACAAACACCGAGAAGGAAACACTACAAGCCGCCTGTTTCCACCGGGGCACTGGAAAATTGTTGTGGCAACACACGATCGCCAGCGGGCTGCGACGTGCCTCACGCAGTAATTTTGCTTCACCATCTCCCGCAACCGATGGCAAAGTCGTCATTTTCTTTTACGGCAACGGCGATCTGATCGCTTACGACTTCGACGGGAAGGAACAGTGGAAGCGCAACATCCAGAAAGATTACGGTTGGTTCCACTTCGGTTGGACGTTTAGCACGAGCCCCGTGCTCTTCAATGGAAAACTCTACCTGCAGGTGCTGCAGCGGGATGTCCCGGTGCGTGAAAACGAATCCGATGGCAAGAACCACGATTCATTTATCCTGGCGATGGACCCGGCCAGTGGTAAAGAACTGTTCCGTCACGTCCGCCCCAGCAAAGCCAAAGCAGAATCACGTGAAGCGTTTACGACGCCAACACCCGTTTCATTCAGCAGTGGACGTCAGGAATTGCTGGTCGTAGGTGGCGATGCGATCAGTGGGCACGATCTGGAAACAGGCGCTGAACTGTGGAGATGGGGAACCTGGAATCCGACACGTATCGGTCATTGGCGTCTGGTGCCCTCGCCAGTTGCCAGCGAAGACGTTGTCCTGGTCTGTGCACCCAAACGGGAACCGATTTACGCCATCAAAACCGGTGGCAAAGGTACGTTAACCGATAATTCAATTGCCTGGACAAGTAAAGGCGTCAGCGGGGTCACCTCTGATGTACCAACACCAGCGTTCTACCAGAACGACTTTTTTGTCTTGTACGGCACCAATCGAGGACGACCTGCTTTGACGCGTGTCGACCCCAAAACCGGCGACGTCAAGTGGTCCACTCCGGTACGCCGTGGCAGCAAGTACGAAGCCTCGCCACTGGCGGGCGACGGCAAAATCTACCTCGTCAATTTTGAGGGCACAGTCACGGTGGTCAATGCAGAAAACGGCAAGATACTCAGCGAAATTGCCATGGACGAAGACGGCACTGATCTGAATCGATCGACGATCGTCGCCGCTTCTGGCCGGTTATTCGTGCGCACCAACACGCAGCTGTACTGTATCGGCAAATAGTGATCTTCAAATAGCGAAACCGCAGCCAGCGTACTGGTTCCACGCCCACGGCCAAGAGGCGTGTCCAGGCGACCGAGTGGGGTGTGGCTGCCCCTGTCAAACAACTTCACCTTACTTGATCAGGACTCCGAGTATGTACCACCTGCGCACCGGGATGCTGCTGGGCTGTTTGACGTTTATGACGTGTTGTGCCTCCTTACAGGCTGAGAACTGGCCCGGCTGGCGTGGACCACGCGGTGACGGAACGAGCCTGGAAACCAGCATCCCCCAAGAGTGGGATGGCCCTAGTGGCAAGAACATCGCCTGGAAAGTTCCCTTGGCTGGTATTGGCCACGCCTCGCCTATCGTCTGGGAAAATCGCATTTTTGTGGTTTCCTGTGTGAAAGGAAGCCAGATGCGGACCCTGACCTGTTTCGAACGTACCACGGGGAAACGGCTCTGGCATCAAGAGGTGATCAAGTCCAACCTGGAAAGGCTGCACGCGCTCAACAGCTACGCGTCGAGTACTCCTGCCACCGACGGTGAACTGGTTTATGTTGCGTTCTTGCAGAGTGATGGAGGAACCACTCCCGCGCTCAACGTAGGGGCGGCGCGACCAGCCACACTGGGAAGAGTCGTGGTCGCGGCCTATGACTTTGAGGGGCGCCGCCAGTGGCTACAGCAAGTCGGCGAATTTGCCAGCGTACATGGATTTTGCAGCTGTCCCGTACTGTACAACGAGATGGTGATTCTCAACGGCGACCACGACGGTGATGGCTATGTGGTGGCACTTGATCGGAAGACAGGAGAGACGCGTTGGAAAGTCGCTCGCAAACACCACACGCGCAGTTACGTCACTCCGCTGATTCGTACCGTTGCTGGCCGACAAGAAATGGTCCTTTCGGGCAGTCGGAGCGTGATCAGCCTCAACCCGGATGACGGTTCCACCATCTGGGAAATCGATGGCCCGACAGAACAATTCGTGGCCTCGATGGTCTACGACGGAAAACTGTTCTTCATGGCAGCCGGTTTTCCCACCTACCACGTGATGGGAATCCGCCCCGGAGGTCAAGGAAACGTTACGCAAACCCATGTCGCCTGGCATGCTCGCAACGCGGCCTGCTACGTACCCTCGCCAGTCGTGCTGGAAAATCGACTGTTTGTGGCCGACGATCGCGGAACCGCCAATTGCTACGACGCCACGACCGGAAAACGGCTCTGGAAATCTCGCCTGGGTAAACACTACAGTGCCTCACTGATTTCCGGCGGTGGAAAGGTCTATTTTCTTTCCGATGACGGCATCACCAAGATTGTCGCGCCGGCCAAGAAACTGGAAGTCCTCGCTGAGAATCGTTTGTTTGCCGAAGGCCAGACGGGGGAATTCTGTTCCGCCTCACCTGCGCTTTCGGGAGGCCAGTTGTTCGTACGTACGAACAAGCACTTGTTCTGCATCGGCAAGACGGCGGCGGAACGCTAGTCCCCGCTCCAGCCTCTGAGAAACTGAATGCAACAACGCACGGCGCGCTGTGCGGGTGGATGTATTCCTCAGCGGTTCGCGTGCTCCGGGCTACGTAATCGTCAGAGTTTGCCCAATCGATATGGCCAGTGCGCATTTGCCAAATCATGGCCGAACGGTTACCCGACCGGTAATGGTTTAATGGGATAAATGCGATACATAGACAATCGGGGTAAAACAGGATGTTTTGTCCCGATTGCGACCTGGGAGATGTGGGGTCTCCTGAGTCACCTTCGGTTTTCGGTCCGCAGAGGATGAAATTCTGGAAGTCCGTGTCCTGGCAACGAGCGTGCTTCACTCGTCGCTTCTGGATAATCGTCAGACACGGCGCTTTCCTGCTTTTGTCCTCTGCTGACCGTTTTTTGTTTCCACGCATAAGAATTCGTCAGGGGCCCAACATCTGGGCACCCCTTTCTCGCCTGCAAGCAAGCACAGGCCACACCTTGGCGACCAGCTGCTGGCCATCGTCGTTACTGATTAGTAACGCAGGCGCCAGCCCTCTATTGTGCCAGTAGCCATGCACCCCTGGAACGCAGTTGATTGCGAACCACTACGGAGGGTCGTATGATGTCCACCGAGTGCTGTTCCAATTAAAAAACACGTCCTATCTGACACTACAGGAATACCCCATGGCTCGTCTCCCGCTGGCACGTCGCACCTTTCTCCAGACCACGGCCCTCGGCGCCACCGCAGCCTCTCTGCACACCGTCGCCTATGCGGCTCCCCAGAAAGGGGCAGCCATCGAGCTGTTTGATGGGAAAACGTTGCGCGGATGGCACAAAAATCCCCAGCGCATTGGCCACGGCACCGGCGGTATCTGGCGGGCCGAAGACGGCACCATTACCGGCGAGCAGGACCCACCCGGTTCGGGTAATGGAGGCATTCTCCTGACCGATCGGCAGTTCGGTGATTTTGAGCTGTCGATTGACATCAAACCCGATTGGGGCGTGTGCTCTGGACTGTTCCTGCGCGGCAATGACCGCGGTCAGTGCATTCAGATGATGGTGGATTACCATGATGCCGGCAACGTAGGACATCTCTATGGTGAAGGCACCTTCGGTTTCAACACGCGCACGTTTGATATCAATGGCAAATATGATGCCGACAAGCAGCTGACCGGTTTGACCACCGCCAAAACAGTCAGCATTGATCAGGTCGGACTGCTGGCCAGCTGTACGCCGGCGGAGTTCGTCAAAGCCTGGAAAATTAACGACTGGAACACGGCCAAGGTCCGCGTGTCCGGAAAGTATCCGCGGATCACAACCTGGATCAACGGCTTGCAAGTCTGCGACTTTGACGGTGCCAACTCCAGCAACGAGGTTTACCGTAAGAACCGCGAAACAATCCTCGAGCGGCTTACCGTCCGTGGCCGCATCGCCGTCCAAGTACACGGCGGCACCGGCTGGCCCAAGGGGGCCAAATGCCGCTGGAAGGCGATCCGGATCAAAGAACTTTCCTGATGTGACCCATGCTCTACGATCGCCTTGAGAAATTAGCAGAAGACGATCAACCGATCCAAGTCGGTATCATCGGTGCTGGAACATTCGGGACCCAGATCATCGCCCGCATCTGCCAGATGCAGGGGATGCGAATTGCCGTTGTTGCCGACCTGATCACCGAGCGCGGATCCTCGGCTCTGCAAATGGGTGGGATATTCAAGGAGGCTGTCACGCTCTGTGACACGTCCGCTGCCATCAACGATGCCATGCGGCAACGCCAATTCGCTGTGACCGATGACCCGGCAGCGATCATCGGCAGCGCTGTCGATGTGGTCGTGGAAGCGACTGGCAACGCCGAAGCGGGTGCCCAACATGGGTTTGATGCGATTTCCGCTGGCAAACATCTGGTGATGGTCACCATCGAAGCCGACGTGGTGGTAGGGACGACCTTGCGGCAACTGGCCGACCAGGCAGGCACAATCTACAGCCTGGCGTATGGTGATGAACCTGCCCTGGCCATCGAATTGTATGAATGGGCCCGCACGCTGGGATTCCGGGTGATCGCCGCCGGTAAAGGCACACGTTTCATCCCGGACTTTCGTAAAGCCACACCCGATGACGTACCACGACTCTATGGCTTTACAGGCGATGATTACAACGCGCAGGTGTTCTGTTCGTTCTTGGACGGCACCAAGCACGCCATTGAATCGGTGACGCTCTCCAATGCAACCGGTTTAACCGTCGATGTACGCGGCATGCATTTCCCGGCCATCGACCTGCGGGAAATGCCGGACCAGCTGGCCCTCCAATCCAAAGGCGGAATCCTCACGCGCGAGGGCGTCGTGGAAGCGGTCAGTTCGATGAAGCCAGACAACACGAACGTCGAGCGGAATGTCCGCGGCGGAGTCTTTGCGGTCATCGATGCTCCCGACCCACAGGCCATTGAATCCATGGCCGCCTACGGGGAAATCATCGGCATGATGATCGGACAGCAAAGCGGCCAGGCGATGATCTACCGACCCCAGCACTTCGTCGGGCATGAAATGCCACTGGGAATCGCCCGCATGATGCTCTCCGGAGAGACGATCGGCGCCCCCATTGGCCAGATCTCCGAGGTCGTGGCGGCAGTCAAAAAACCGCTCGCTGCGGGGACCATTCTGGATGGCGAGGGCGGCTTCACCGTCTGTGGCCTGGCGGAGCGCGCCGAGATCGCCCGGCAGCAGAATCTGGTTCCAATTGGCCTGACCCAGGGTGCCCAAGTGCTGGAAGCCATCCCCGACGGAGGATTGATCACGTA
>CAZITS010000104.1:0-11275 GCA_964542185.1 uncultured Pirellulaceae bacterium | reverse complement strand
ACCCTCGTCGTAGATTTCTCTGAAAAAGGACATGTGTTCAATGGGGCCTGGCATGTCTTCATCGATTTGATCGCGATATTTTTTCACAACGTAGATGCTGGTAAGGATTACAATCACTAAAACCGTGCTCCAGATCACCACTTGTGGAATTGGTTGAAGCAGGAATTCCATCATGGGAAGGTACAGGAGGAGGGGGGGGGGCCGGGCGATTTAGTCTTGTTGACAGGACTACTTCGCATATTATGCATATCACTTATAGCGAGTCCAGAATCTGTAAACCGCATAACTGAACTTGTCAGGGGCTTGAAAATTCCTGCACCAGTGCGTATCACGCAGTTGCAGATAAGTTATTCGTGAGGAAATAGCGATGAGCAAGTCAGACGATTTAGGCCGGATCATTGACGGTGGTATTGTGGCCGTCATGCGGGCGCAATCTGGGGAAAAACTAGTCGATGTGGCGGAAGCCCTGTTGGCCGGGGGCGTAAAAGTGATGGAAGTCACTTTCACAGTTCCCAACGCGCTGCACGTACTCGAAGAGGTCGCCAATCGTATGGGTGATCGGATACTGCTGGGAGCTGGAACTGTCTTGGATCCCGAAACGGCGCGGATTGCGATCTTGGCAGGTGCTCAGTTCATTGTCTCTCCTTCGACGGACCCGGAGGTTATTCAGCTCTGCCGCCGCTATGACAAGGTCGTGCTGCCGGGAGCTTTCACTCCGACGGAGGTTGTTCAGGCATGGCAGGCAGGTGCCGATATCGTGAAAGTGTTTCCGTCTGACTGTGTTGGGCCTCAATACCTCAAGGCGCTGCGAGGACCTTTGCCGCAAGTCAGGCTGATGCCTACCGGAGGTGTCAATCTGGATACAGCAGCAGAGTTCTTGCGTTGCGGAGCCTGTGCCTTGGGAGTGGGGGGGGCGCTTGTCAGCTCGCAGGCGGTCGCTGATGGGGATATGGCAGGTATCGAATCATTGGCACGGCGCTACGTGGATATTGTCAAGGCCTTCCGGGACAGTACAGGTTGATTCTCGGGATGGGTGCCAATTGGTGGTGCGCAGGTAACAGTCATTTGTTGTCTTGCGTTACGCATAGTGTTGAACTATCGCCACCGGATTGGAGTTTTCTGTTCGCGTTTGTTCTTGATTGGTTCTGTTGCTTGCCTGCCCAGTCGGAAACGTGAGCTTGAATGGGCGAGTTCTCTTGTCGCCACTTGTTCGCTGCGCTACAATCCGCGATCCTTGGCGTCGCGCACTCAAGATCAGACCTTATTCTCCTTTGACATTGTAGACTGATGGCCAGAAAGCTGATTGTCGATTGTGACCCGGGCATCGACGACGCAGTGGCACTGTGTATGGCGCTGTTTGACCCGCGGTTAGATGTTGTAGCGGTTACAGCGACCGGTGGAAATGTTCCCGGTGATCAGGCGAGCCGTAATGTACAGGCGTTGATCGAACGCCTTGATCCTCCCCGTTATCCTCGAATCGGAATTGTCTCGTCACCGAAAGTGACGCCTCATGTAGACGCCCGATTCATTCATGGTGATGACGGTTTAGGTAACCAGGCACTCGATGTGTCACTACATCATCACCGCCATGCAGCTGACAAGGTAATTATCGATGAGGTGCGGGCAGCACCGCATGAAGTAACATTGCTTTGTCTTGGACCTCTAACCAACGTCGCACGCGCTTTTCAACGGGACCCGGAACTCCCTAACCTGGTCGATCATTTAGTGATTATGGGCGGGAGTGTATGCGGCATTGGCAATATTACGCCCACCGCAGAATTCAACATTTACGCCGATCCGATAAGTGCCCAACAAGTGTTCCAGTCGCGGACTACGAAGACGTTGGTACCTCTCGATATTACAACTCAGATCAAATTTACTTTGGATTTCAAAGTCGATTTACCACTCGACACGAGTCGGGCGGGAAAACTTTTGCATCCGATGATAAATTTTGTGTTTCGCTCCTATCACCAGCACATGGGCCAGGAGAGTATTCACCTGCATGATGCGGTCGCGCTGGTGGCGGTTGTCAATCCTGAGCTCTTTCAATCTACAGATATGTTTGGTCAGGTAGAAACACGTGGTCAATTAACTTCGGGGATGACCGTCTTCGACCGCCGATCTGAATCGCACGCGTCACCTAATATGGAAGTCGTGACCGAAGTTGATGTCATGGCCGTCACGAACTGCATCGTACGTGGCTTGGCGCACGCTGGTCGCCTGACTAGCTGAACGAGTTCGGACCTGGAACGAGATCAGTGGGGCCTGCCCAGTGACGCCGTGTTTTCGCACCCCTGTTCATAAGGAGCAGAGACGTTGCAGCTAGTGCAGAAATATAGAAACGTTGTCGCGTCGTACGGGCGGTCAGAGTGAATGGAGCCCTAATTCAGCCAGCTTTTCGGGACGCGGCACTCCTTCCTCGTTCCATCCTCGTTCTCGGTAATAGATTGGAAGCATGGCATCCAAATCGACGGTGACACCCTCCGAAGGACCGGAGTCATGGGCTTCTTCGAGAAGTCTCTTGGGGAGGGTATCGTCGGCCTTCGTCAAGCCGGCTTTGAGGTTCCACAGTCGTTCCAGATTCCAGGTTTTTTCGCCGATCTTGACGAAATCGTCTGTCGTGTAATTTACCCCAGTTGCTGCGGACACCAGCGGGATAAAGGTTTCCAGGGCGCCGCCAGCGAAACCGGTGAACAGGCAAAGTCCTGTGGCATCGTGCGCGGTTGAGCGATGTTGTTCGTGAACGACCCATTCGCTTTTGCCATCGGTAATGTGGGGCGAGACACCTTCCTCACTCAATTCGAATCCCGGAGTCCAGGCTCTCAGGTGACAGGCGCCACGGTTGCAGGTTGCGTAGGCAATGCCCATGCCCACGAAGCCTCGTGGGTCGTATGCGGGGAATTCCTGGCCCTTGACTCCCATAAATACACCCGGGTCCTCGAACTTTTCACCCATTCTTTTTGCACCTTCCGCCAGTTCGTCTCCAAAGCCCTCTCGAAATGCGGTGGCTTCGGTCATGCGGATCAGCGCTTCTGATGAACCAAAATCGAGTGGCATTTCAACCATCTCATCGGTGACTTGTCCGTTTTGATACAGTTCCATTGCTGAAGCCAGTGTGGAGCCCATTGAGATTGGATCCATACCCAGGTCATTGCACAACCAGTTGGCTTTTAAAACGGCATCGAGATCACCTACTCCAGTGTCGGCTCCAAGTGCCCACGCTGCTTCGTACTCCGGGCCTTCACCAGCCGTTTTCCAGTTCCTCGGATGGGTGTTCACCAGATATTTATTGGAGTGTTCTCCCAGTTCACAGACCCGACCGCAGGCGATTGTGCAAGCAAAACACGCTTTGTTGGTGGTCATCCGGGTATCTTTGATCGTATTTCCATTAAGGGCTTCGGCGTCTTCAAATTGGCCTTCCTGGAAATTGCGAGTGGGTAAACCACCCGCGGCATTCGTCATGTCGATCGTAGCAGCTGTGCCAAGTTCGCCGAAAGGTTTGTAGCCTGGGTCTTCTTCCATTGTTTTGCGCATCGACCACAGGGATGACATGAACTCGTCTGGCTGGCTCAACTCGACACCACCTGTGCCGCGAACCGCAATTGCCTTCAAGTTCTTCGACCCCATCACGGTGCCTACACCACTGCGACCAGCGGCGCGATGCTTATCGTTCATGATGCAGGCAAATCTGACGAGATTTTCGCCAGCCGGTCCGATACACGAAGTTCGCAATTGCGGAATACCCAATTCGTTCCGCAAGCCATCTTCTGTGTCAGTAACCGTTTTGCCCCAGTAATGTGCGGCGTCACGAATCTCAACAATATCATCGTAGATAAAGAGATAGCACGGCTTGGGCGACTTGCCTTCGATAATCAGCATGTCGTAGCCAGCAAACTTGAGTTCAGGTCCCCAGAAGCCGCCTGAATTCGAAGTCGTAATGCAATCAGTCAGTGCGCCTTTGGTCACGACCATGTAGCGTGATCCGCAAGGTGCACAGGTACCGGTCAGCGGACCAGTTGCAAAAATCAATACGTTCTCGGGTGACAAGGGGTCAACCGTTGGGTCCATTTCTTCGTAGAGGTAACGGTCAGCTAAGCCTCGCCCGCCGATATACTCTTCCTGCCATTCCGCAGGGATGTCCTCCACGGAACAGCGGCCTTCGGTCAAATTTGCTCGGAGAAGTTTTCCCGTCCAACCACCCATGTTCACATTCCAGTCATCTGTTTGAGTGAGACGATCTCGCATGTATACAGAGCACCTGTCTGATACGTCGCTCGCATAGAGACGGATTATAACCAAATTCCGGGGTGGGGGTTCAATCGCAGAAGCGGAATCTCGCCAGATTAGGGGTTTCCGCCAGCTACTCGGCGATCAGAGGTGAACGGAGCGTTCCAATGGAACTGATACTCGCCTCCAGGACATCTCCCGGTTTGACGAACGTACCCGTTGTTGAACCCACGCCGGAGGGTGTGCCTGTTGAAATCATGTCACCCGGTTCAAGCGTTACAAAGCTGGAAATGAACTCGATGACGGCAGCCACCGGGAAAATTTGTTGTGCTGTCGAAGCGTCCTGGCGAATTTCATCGTTCAGCGTTAATCGGAGTTCTAGAGATTGGGGGTCTGAAATGGCCGATGCAGAAGTAATGCAAGGTCCGCAGGGGCATCCGGTATCGTGCCACTTTCCGTGCAGCCAGTCGAAGAAACTGTCTTTGCTACGTTCTTTTCGATTTGGATTAGGGCGAAATTTACGGTCGGATATGTCGTTGATTACGGTGTAACCGGCCACGTGGTTCAAGGCATCCGTCTCGGTAATATGTTTTCCGCCTTTGCCAATGATCACACCCAGCTCCAGCTCCCAGTCAATCGAGTCGGGAGAAACGCTGGGGATTTGCACGGGCGCTCCTGGATTGGTCAACGTGGTTGTAGGCGGTTTCATAAAGACGTAGGGAAATGTCTCGGCCCTTTCTGCTGCGATTCCGCCGCCTTCTTCAATGTGTGCGGCGTAGTTACCGGCGAGTAGAAAAAGTTTGTTCGGTTCAGGGTTCGGGACCAGTAGCTTTACATCCGCCGTAGCCAGTCCGCTGGGCGCGTTTGACTCCGGCTGTTCAGAAAGCCAGTTTGCTAGTCTGGTAGCGGTTTCCGCCTGCGAGCCACCGGGCAGCAAAGCAAGCAGGTCATCTTCATCAGACAGTTCGAGGTTTGTCCCGGTAGCTTCTGTATAGGCCGCGGCAGCAACAGTGAGGGGGGTCACACAATCTTCACTGTAGAACGCGGCGACACTGGTTCCCTGATGTTCGATTCGGCACAGGCGCATGTGTTTTTCCTTGTAACTTTATTTGGGTACCCGTCCACAACCGTCTCTCAATAGTTTGGGTAATCGCGCACAGCTGACAAGTACGTGTTGCGGAGAATATCGACAGTGGTGTGGCGGGTGTGGATTGGTTTCCTGGTGTGTACACTGTAAGACGCTGTGGTTCCAGTTCGGTGTGGAGCTGGGAATGTGATCTGACGGTGAGAACTTCATGGCGAATGGACCAGCGATGCGATATTTGCTTGTGCTCCCATTTGTAGCTTTGACGTTTGTGAGCTGGGGGATTTACGGTCCTGTTTTGCACAAGGGTCACGTTGGGTTAGGTGAAGACCCAGCACAAACTATCCAGGACGGGAAGCCAACAGGTCCACCCCAGATGAGCCGCTTGCGACCGTTGATCTGCGTGGGGTTGGCCTATTTTCTGGTGGCAGTGCTGGTCCCGCTGTTGGCACTTCGGTTTTATGGCGAGCAGGGTAAATGGACTTCCAGTGGTGCTTTCTGGTCGCTGGCGGCGGGTGCCGCAGGAGCAATTGGCGCCTTAGGGATCATTATGGCGTTCAAAAGCGGTGGCAAGCCGGTCTATGTGATGCCGCTGGTGTTCGGTCTTGCACCAGTGGTAAACACCCTTGCCACGATGTTTATGGCCAGATCTTTTCGTGAGACCAGTAAGATCTTTATCACCGCTATTGTTGTGGTTGCCGTCGGTGCGGCGGGAGTCATGTTCTTCTCGAAAGAGGGTGGCGGAAACATCATCAAACTGAGCGTGTTTGACTTGCTATTGGTCGTGCTGTCTATATTACTGACGGCATTGTGCTGGGGAATTTACGGTCCGGTCTTGCATCGAGGCCAGATGAAGATGGAGGGGAGTCGCTTGCGCCCCTTGTTGTGTGTCGGACTGGCGTACCTGGTGATCGCTGTGATCGTTCCGACTCCGATCTTGATTACCGCGGGTGAGGTGGGTAGTTGGCAGGTGGCTGGGACGGTCTGGTCTCTTGCTGGTGGAGCGGCAGGTGCTATTGGTGCTCTGGGGATCATTCTGGCTTTTAATTTCGGCGGTAAACCAATCCTCGTGATGCCGCTGGTGTTCGGTGTTGCTCCCGTCGTGAATACGGGGATGGAGTTGCTCAATGGCGTCAGAGATGTGCAATTGCCGTCGCAGTTCTATGTAAGTTTGATAATGGTTGCGATTGGGGCGGTAGGCGTACTGGTGTTCGCGCCGAAACCGCAGTCGCCTTGAAGTTGGTTTCCGCTGTGTGTCGACGCGAATGGCGATCTGGCACGTATCGAGATTGACGGAAGCAGCTGGCCACTGACCTTGTCGCCGGCCTAAACGGGTTTGACGTACCATGACGAATGAATCCCAGATGCACCAGATTGACAGGTTGTTGAGTCATGTTTGGATGGTGCGCACTTTTCTCAAACATAGTGAAGAAGCGGAAGAAGACGACGAATTGCGCGAGGTGCATCGCGGGCTTTACGATTACATGCTGGCACTAGGTGGAGCCTATCGGGCCAAGGATGAGCAGGCGTATCTGAAACAGGCCAGGAAGAAGTTGTCCAAGCTGCGTCGCACGGTCGATTTGTTTCTGGAGATTCAACCTGAGATTTCAAGTCACACAAATTTCTTGATGGCTGCTCAATCTTTGTCAGCGGCGGTTGGTCAGATTTCGGAACTTCTGGAAGTTGACAATTAGTCTTGTCTCGCCGAATCGCGGTATGGCTGACTGGCAGTATTGGCGCGTCAGCGAGAAGGATTGCGTGGACACCGTCTGTCGGGGTGTTCGTGATGATGGACCTGGTCGTTGCAGCTGGTTTGTTTCTTTGCCACTCCTGAGCGGTTATGGACAGTCCGTAGAGCGGGTACTAGAATATCGAGACCACTGGTGGACAAGAACTTGCACCAACCTGTCAGAGTTTGACGTGTGAATTCTCAGGCGCCTGTGTGTTCCAGGACCGTCGTTGTTTTGGGATGCTTTGTTGTTCTGCGGTGCAGTGCTATTTCGCAACATAGTGCTATTGCGCAACATAGTGCTGTTTCACAACACAGTGCCTGCTGAAAACGAGGCCATCGAGGTGAGTTTTCGATTCAGAGTTCCTGTCGTCTGAGAGCGGTTATTCCTTGTCAGGAATACGTGCGTTGTTGTGCGCTGATGCTGGGGCCGTAGCTCATTTGGGAGAGCGCCGCGTTCGCAATGCGGAGGTAGAGGGTTCGACTCCCTTCGGCTCCACCCACAGGCCGGCTGGAAAATTCCAGGCGGCCTGTTTTTTTGCCGCCAGGGCGCGGTATCGAGCTGCAGATGACTCTCTTTTCCGATATCCCATCGGAATCAGTGTGCCCAGTCGTTTGGTGTCAGATAAGCGGATTGCGGCCGTCGAGTGGGCGTAGATCCAGTGCAGTCTAGTTAGTCGACCACTGCCCGCGTGCCGAGCCAGCTGGCTCGGCAGTGCACAGTCATTTCCCGCGAAAAACAGCTGATAGCAGGCCGCTGGCCAACTGCTTCACGCTGGGTCGAATAGGTGCGCTGGGAAGCTGGGGATGAATTTGACGATTGTTTGTGTCGCATCGCATTAGTCGGGGGGCCAGATGCCGATCAGAATTAGTGGGAAGGCCGGTGCCATCGGGCATGCTTTCAAGATCTGCCTGATGCGCGGTAACGGTCATGGGAAACTTCCATCTAGCTAAACCATGTCACCTTCATTGAGGCGAGTTGTGAGTCAGCCCAAAAATTCAATCGTCGCTGTGCAGCAGCTGATTGACGCCTGGCAGCAGGAAGTCGCTCCGGGATTGCCGGTCCGCTGGGAAGAATCCCTGCTCTTGCGCGATGGATTCTTGTGGGGCCGAAAATTCTGCGCCGACGGGCTCGTGGTTGTTTGGGAGCTTGCAGCCGGCAGACTGGTGTTCGTCGATGCGAATGGACAAACGCGCGAAACCAGCGTGCAGGTGATTTCGGATCAGGAGAATCCGCCGATCGCGCGGGCCGCCTGACCGATCGTTGTTTGGTGCCGCACAGCACAGGCGACGCGGAGAGGTCCGCTACTGATATTTGTCCCTGCTTGCTGCTTGCAGTGATTGCGGCCAGTACGCATTTTCCGTGAGGGAAGGGAACTTGCTAGTACCAGCAAGGGTGCACGGCGAGAGGAATTACGCTGGTTTGATTTGTGGTTGTGCCGCGTCTAGCTCACAGCAAACCAGGAATGGAACGGCCGTGTTCAAGGATGGGGCGTGGACGTCCTTGAAAGTCGTTGACCATCGAGGAAGGTCGGATGCCAACAGCAGAATAGATCGTGGCTGCGACATCAGCGGGTGAATACCCGGTGGAAACCGGTTCTGCCGCGTGTGCATCGGTTGCACCGATGACTTGTCCGCCCTTAACACCGCCACCGGCGAAAAACAGGGAACCTGCAGCCCCCCAGTGATCACGCCCGCCTCGGGCGTTGATTCGAGGGGTCCTGCCAAATTCAGTGAGAAATACTATTAACGTTTCTGCCAGTCGCCCGCGGCGGGCAAGGTCTCGGACCAGTGCGGCGAAAGCTTGATCCATACCGGCCAAGTGGTAGCCCCGTTTTGTCATTTCCTGAATTGGCGGGTGTTTTTGTGACTCGGCATTGTGGTTATCCCAGACATTTCCGTAGTCAGGATCGTAGCCGTAATCGACCATGACGAATCGCGCACCGGCTTCAACAAGGCGCCGTGCCAGGAGACAGCGACCGCCGATCTTGGTCCGGCCGTACTCTTCGCGAATGGCTGCGGGCTCTTCACTAATGGCAAATGCGGATCGAATCGCGGGGTTTTGCAGGAGACGTAGTGCATCTCGAAACTTGGTTTCCGCACTACGCATCGTTTCATCACTTTGCTCAAGAGATCGCAAGGTGCTATCGAGTTGTTCTCGTAGCCGCGACCGATTTCCTAAACGCCGCAACTGACGACTGGTGACGTTAAGCGAACTGGGTTGCCAGTTTTCCTCGACCAAGGCAGACGGATGTTCCTCTTTTTCGCCCACCGTGAAGTCGGGTTGTTCTGGAGTTCCACAAAGGCAATAGGGCGCGTATTGACTACCCAGCCAACCACCGAGAAAAAAATTGTGTGGTGGTGGACCGGGGCGCGTGATACCGGGAACTGCGATATAGGCCGGCAAGCCGCGACGGGATCCCAAGGTCCGTGCTATCACAGAGCCGATGTTGGGTTCGGTGAACAGGTGGGCGCGATCGACCTTCCTGCCAGACAAAGTAAAAACCTGGCTGAGCAGATGGTCGTTACTGTCGTGTGAGTAGCTGCGGAGAACTGCCAGCTGGTCAGCCATCTCTGCCAGGCGGGGAATTGTCTCGCTGAAACGCACGCCGGGAAGTGATGTTGCGATGTCTTCCAGGGTACCGCGAATTTCTGCTGGGGCCGCCGGTTTGGGGTCGAAAGAGTCGATGTGGGTGACGCCGCCACCCATCCATAAGTAGATCACCGACTTGGAGTCGATCGGTGCACGTGAAGCACCGGGCAATGTTTCACCACATGCAGCGAGCGCCGTGGCCCCCACACTCATCGAACCGACCCGCAGTAGATCCCGCCGGTCGTACGGCATACTGCTCTGTTGAGAAATGTGCATTGGCCCCAAAAGGTTGCAAGGTGTTGGTGCTCTTATTTCCAGTCAAGGTTTCCGGTCGAGCCGGCGCCGGCTATTGATATTATCACTGAGCCATAGTGTTCCCGCAATGTCGAGTAGTGACTCGTTGCCCGGCAATTGACCGCTTTCACTGGGGCCGCTAAGTTGTGTGCACTTCGCAACCGGGAAGCAGCTGTCTAACCTCGATATTTCGCCGGCACTGGCACCCGCTTCTACGCCTTGAAGCTCTCGTTCATTCCACTGGTCCAGTCAGGCACAGTTTGGTGAAATACGCATCGATTGGCCCGATCGCCATTCACCTTCCAAGCAAGGTGGAAACCAATGAGCAACTGCAGGAGGAGTTTCCCTCTTGGGATCTGGATCTGATCTTTTCCAAGACAGGAATCGCCAGGCGGCACATTGCGGCGCCGGATGAGTGTGCTTCTGATCTTGCGGTTGAGGCCGCGCGAAAGTTGTTCGAGGAGAATTCGATCGATCCTGCGTCGATTGATTTCTTGTTGCTATGCACGCAGACTCCGGATTACCCGCTTCCGACAACGGCGTGTCTGCTCCAGGAACGGCTCGGCTTGCCGACTACGGTTGGCGCTTTGGATTTCAACCTGGGGTGTTCCGGGTTTGTATATGGACTGTCACTTGCAGAAGGTTTTATTCGGGCCGGTACTGCGCAACGTGTCCTGCTGATTACGTCCGAGACGTACTCCAAATATATTCACCCGACGGATCGGAGTTTAAGGACTATTTTTGGTGACGGTGCTGCCGCTACGTTGGTTGAAGCCGGGGATAAGCCTTCACTGTCAGCTTTTCAGTTTGGGACTGATGGAAGTGGTGCGGACACGCTTCTGGTAGCGGATGGAGGAGCGCGGCCGGTCGAGCATGCAATACAGCCACGTCACCGCAAACGCTGGCCCAGCGGGTTGTATATGGATGGCCCTAGTTTGATCTCATTTGCGGTTGGGGCCATTCCTAAACTTGTCGATAACGTACTTGCTTCCGCAGATCTTCAGCGGTCGGATGTTGACTTCTTTATCATGCATCAGGCGACCTGCAAGATGATGGAGGAATTGCGGAATTGTATGGATACGGATGAAGCCCGTATGCCGATTGTACTTCGTGATTATGGGAACACGGTTTCTTCGACTATCCCGATTGTCCTCCACGAACTTCGATCTGCTGGGAAACTCAATTCAGGCATGAAGAATCTGTTGATTGGTTTCGGAGTGGGATGGTCGTGGGCAGGCTGTGTTTGGCAGGTGGACTGACGGTCACTGGGAACACGTTCTTGATTAGCGGTGTTGTGCAGTGTAACTCACCGGCTGTCTTACGGGATGCCCTTTGCTTGTCTGAGTGG
>CAZITS010000103.1:0-11276 GCA_964542185.1 uncultured Pirellulaceae bacterium | reverse complement strand
CGGTACAAAACCGACCTGCTTGCCCGTGGGTGTGAAGACATACACCCCGCCAGGCACTTCGGTGGTCTCGTGAGGCGGGTTCGAGATCGTCCGCCCCGCTGCGACATAGAGTCGCCCGGCCACGTCAAGCGCCATGCCATCGCCGCCGCGTCCGCGTCCAAAATCGTGTATTTTCTGACGGGTTCCAGGGACCACTGTCCCCGAGGGGGTGACATCAAATCGCCAGACAGCTCGCGGTACATCGGGAGTGTTATTGTTGTTGTCGATGACATACAGGTGGCGATCGTCTGCGGACATACAGATGCCGTTGGGGCGGTTGACCTCGTGGGTCAATACTTGTGTGACCTGCCCATCGGGATCGATGCGGTAGACTCCTTCAACGTGGCGGCCATCACCATCCTGGATTTCCAGGCCGCGGCGAGAGCCGTAACGGGGGTCGGTGAAATAAATGCGGCCCTTGGAGTCAATGGTCAGATCGTTGGGGCCTGCGTAACGTTTTCCCTGAAAGTGATCTGTCAGCACGGTGATCGTGCCGTCGGGTTCGGTGCGCGTGATCCTCCGGTGTCCCTGTGGTCCAGGACCTTCGCAGGCGAGTAACCGTCCCTGCAGATCAAACAGCAGGCCATTGGCGGCGCCGGAAGGTTGTCGGAACACATGTATGGCGCCAGTGCGGTCGCGGCGCATGATGCGGTTGTTCAAGCCATCGCTGAAGTAAACATTTCCAGTGGGGTGCCAGGCGGGGCCTTCGACAAAGGCCACGATACCCACGGGACGGGGGACTCCCGGTGCAAACAGTTCTTCAGCAGTTACCTGGTGAACCTGACCGATTTGCCCGACCAGTGCACAGACCACGATCGCTGCCTGGCGGGACCTGAAGGGGCAAGAGAACTGACGCAGGGTTTGATAAACGCGGTGGATCATGCTGGCTGCCTTCACGAAAGGGAACAGGTCGCTGCAGCCTACCGCGCAGTGTTTCCGATGCAATCGGGCTGCGGCTGCAATCGGGTGGCCAGCGATGATCGTGTCGACACGGTCGTTGCGACACCGGGGGTGCTCTGTCACAGACAGCGGGCAAATCCCTCTGGTGGGAACCAACGAGAAAACCCAGGATGTCGTGGACCGATTTTCTGGGTACAATCAGATACCAGAGAAGTGTATTGCGTCCGTGGGGATTTGGCGTGGCAGCTGACGGTGTTTTCCGCTGCCTGGTGCCTGTGATTGACGTTCGTCGTCGCTCCCCTCTGCGGAAGCTTTGACGGTGATCGTTGACGGTGGTTCTGTTCCTGGTCCCCGCCAGTGGACGAGTTGATCATCAGGAACTGTAGAAGATTCGGGAGTCAGAAGGAATCGCGGCCATGTCGACAGCGGAGATTTCTATCACGGGTGAACCGATCTCGGAAGCGACGTGTCGTTTTACGGTTGACCGCCCTGTTTACCCTGACAGGTCGTTTGCGTTCCTCAACAAAGCACAGGCACAAGGATCGCCGTTGGCGGAACGGATTTTTGCTATTGATGGGGTCTCGCGGCTGATTGTGGCGCACAACGAGGTGACCGTGAACAAATCGGTTTCCGCGGAATGGCCGCAGATCGGACGTTTGATTGCCGCGGCAATCCGCGAACACCTGGCCAGTGGCGATGCGGCGGTCAGCGACGCGGCTTGGAAGGACATGCCCTCGGCGGACGAGATTCGTCAGAGGGTTCAAAGTGTGCTCGATAGTGAAATCAACCCTTCGGTCTCGCAGCACGGGGGCGTGATCCGATTGATTGACGTCCAGGAAAATCGTGTGTTCATCCAGATGGGTGGCGGGTGCCAAGGTTGTGGCCAGGCAAACGTCACGTTGAAGTTCGGGATCGAAAACTCGATTCGGGCAGCGGTGCCCGAAGTGGCGGAAATTCTCGATGTCACGGATCATGCCGCCGGGCGGAACCCCTACCATACGCCGTCCAAAAAGTAGCGCGAGTGATGCCACGGGTGCTGCTTCTGCTACCGACGACCTCGTACCGCACGGATGCGTTTTTGGAGGCAGCAGCGCGATTGCAGGTTGACGTAACCGTTGCGTCCGAACAGCCGAATAGCCTGGCGCATCTCAATCCGGCAGCCTTGCTGACACTTGACTTCGCGAATCCGCAGGCGGCTGCCGAACATGTCGCTGCTTTTGCACAGCGCTATCCCATCGACGCAGTGGTTCCGGTCGATAGCCAGGTCGTCGCTGTTGGCGCTGCTATCGCGACGGCTCTCGGTCTACGCCATAACGCATTGGAAGCGGCCCTCTGTGCCGGTGACAAGTACCGTTCGCGAATGCAATTTCAGCAAGCCGGAGTTGCTGCTCCGGAGTTTCGGCTCTGTTCGTTCGCGGAAGATCGCTCTGCATTGGCTTCACGCGTACCGTTTCCCTGCGTCGTGAAACCGCTGACGCTGTCAGGAAGTCAGGGGGTGATGCGCGCCGATAATCCACAGCAATTTGTCGAGGCGGTCAATCGTCTGGCTGCGATTCTTGCATGTCCAGAGGTGATAGCCGCCGCGGACGACGAATCAGTGGTCGGTTGCGGGGCAGATGTGGTGCCGGCTGCCGACCCCACTCAGGAATTTCTTGTGGAACGATTTGTGGGCGGTCCCGAAGTGGCTTTGGAGGGTCTGTTGACCGGCGGGAAATTGCAGATGTTGGCCTTATTTGACAAACCCGATCCGTTGGAGGGGCCCTTCTTTGAAGAGACGATCTATGTGACCCCGTCACGTCTTGCGCCAGAGACACAGGAGGAGATTCTCAGTTGCGCCCAGCAGGCGGCCTGTGCGCTGGGATTGACCGAGGGGCCGGTACACGCGGAGTTACGTTTGGCCGCCGCTGGTCCCACAGTGATCGAGGTCAATCCCCGCTCGATTGGAGGATTGTGTTCGCGCGTCCTGCGGTTTGGGCTTCAATGCGCACTTGAGGATTTGATCCTGGGCCACGCGCTCGACGTTGATTTCGAGGTGCCGGCGCTCTCGCGACAACCAGCGGGCGTCATGATGATTCCGATTCCGCGTGCTGGTCGACTCTGCGAGGTGCATGGTCTCGACAGAGCGCGGGGTGTCGCAGGTATCGACAATGTGACCCTGTCGGCTCACCTTGGGCAAAGACTCGTACCGCTGCCTGAAGGTGCTCAATACCTTGGGTTCTTGTTTGCCAGGGCTGAGTCTGGTGAGGCGGTGGAAGTTGCGCTGCGCACAGCGCACGATCAGTTGGAATTTGTCATCGAAGCGGATGCACCTTGAGCTGGCTGGTCGACAAATGGCTTGTCAAGGCCCGATAGAGACTCTGCCTCGCAATTGATCGAACAGGAAGCATGCCGTCTATTGCCTTGGCTTCGTCTCCAGCGGGTCAGCTTGTATGATGTCAGGACAATGCTGTGGACGTACCGCTCCTTCCGCAGCTGCATCTGTCCACTTACCTGTTTTGATGACCGAGTCGATGAATCAACCAACTTGTTACCGTAATGTCGTGTTGTTTTTGATCGCCCTGTTGTCGTTCGCTTCAACTGGAGAGTTGCCCGGCCAACAGGCGAATCCGAACAAGCCGTTTGATCGTGATCAACTGGTGGCCTGGTGTATTGTTCCTTTTGATGGCAAGGAACGTGGTCCTGCGGCACGGGCTGAGATGTTGAAACGTCTCGGTTTACGACGGGTCGCTTATGACTGGCGTGAGAAGCATGTTGCCACATTTGAAGAAGAGATTCTTCAGTACAAGAAACATGGTCTGGAGTATTTCGCGTTCTGGGATACGCACCCCGTTGCCTTTCGTTTGTTCGAGAAATATGACCTGCATCCGCAGATCTGGAAAATGCTCATCAACCCCAAGAGCGAGACGCAGGCGGGGCGAGTGCAGGAGGCGGCGGAACAGATCCTGCCACTGGTCGAACAGACCCGCAAGATGCGTTGCCAGCTGGGGCTCTATAACCATGGCGGGTGGGCAGGTGAGCCAGAGAATCTGGTTGCCGTTTGCCAGTACCTTCACCAGCACCACGAAGCGGATCATGTTGGCATCGTCTACAACCAGCATCATGCGCATCCGCGGGTCGACGAGTTCGCGAAGTTGCTGGCGCTCATGAAGCCGCACCTGTTGTGCTTGAATCTCAATGGCATGGCACGCAACGGTGACCGGCTGGGAAAAAAGATCTTGCCGCTGGGAGAGGGTGAACTCGATGTCAGCCTGCTGAAGATTTTGCGTCGCTCGGGGTATCGCGGCCCGGTGGGCATCATCGGGCACACGCAGGATGATGTGGAGCAGCGTTTGGCCGACAACCTGGAAGGCTTGGAGTGGCTGTTGCCGCAGGTCGATGGGAAACCCGCGGGCCCTAAACCAACACCCCGCACGTGGTCTCCCGAGAAGGAGAAGCCACGTAATTCTGCCGAGATTCCGGGCGCACTGTTGGAGGGTCGGCAGGCCTATCGCCGTCCGCCACTGACCGTGGAATGTCGTGTCACTTTATCCGACCGCAATCGTTACAACATTCTGGTTGCCAGTGATACCAAAGCTTCCGGATCGCACTGGGAAATTTTTACTGTAAGCGGCAGCGGTTTGTTTACAGCGTATCTGCCGGGTATGGAGCCTGATCATGTTCGCTCTCCAGTGATGCTCTGCGATGGCAAGCCCCATACGGTTGCCATGTGGTACGAACCGCAGCGGGTTCGATTGCTGGTCGACGGAAAGACGGTGGCGGATCAACCGGTGAAATCGCGCAATCTTCCCACGGTGCCGGCCGGCCTGGGGATTGGGCGGCTGGTCCAGGAGCGGTTGGGCTGCAGTGGCGCGATCGACTGGGTGCGTATTTCACAGGGTATCCGAGCGGTACCCGCTGCGCCTGGAGACGCGGTCGAAAAGGATGACACGACTTTGTTGCTGTGGCGTCCAGCGGGCCAGACGTCTCTGCCTGGCAAGTCGGGCGATCTTCAGGGAAGTTCGCTCGCCGAACCGTCGGCTGCTACCGTTGCCCGGCTGCTTGCGAATGCGCGGGAAGAGGGTGAAGCCCACCGCGGTTTGATGGTGTTCAGTTCCGCGCGGACGGCCTGCCTGTCGTGCCATCGAATTACGCAGCATGGTGGCACGGTGGGACCCGAGTTAACCTTGCTGGGGCGGCAGCGGAAGCCGCGGGAGATCATTGAATCGGTGCTCTGGCCGCAACGTCATGTGGCGCCGGAATACAAGGCCCACATGATTGTGACCGCGGACGGTCGTGCGCACCGCGGTTACGTGCTGCGCCGCGATGCACGGCAACTGATGTTCAGGGATCCTACCCAGCCAGGCACAGAACCTGTGGCCATTGCGGTGGATGAGATTGAAGCGGAGCGTGAAGTGGGGACATTGATGCCCGACAACCTGGTGGCCGCATTGTCCGCAACCGACCGCAACGACTTGTTTTGTTTCTTGCTGGGACTGGGCCGGGACGAGGGAATCGAACCGCGCGAACTCGACAGTTTGCTGTCACATGTACACGCACATCAGCCGGCTTCATTTGATGTTCCGCGGAAACCTCGGCAACCTGCAGCCTGGCCCAGCTGGGAGCACTCGGTGAACCGTGACCGGGTTTACGATTATTACGCCAAGCAGGCCGAGCACTTTCGCGACCAGCCGCACGCCATGCTACTGGCGGAGTACCCCGGCCTGGATGGAGGCCAGCTGGGACATTGGGGGAACCAGAATGATGAGTATTGGGCCAGTCCACGCTGGAACGACACATTGCTGGGATCGGTGCAGTGCGGGATTTTTCGTGGAGCCGGTGTCACCGTGCCGCGTGGCATCTGCGTGCAACTTGGTGAAAGGTCGTCGCACGCGGTTTGTTTTAACCCGGATACGTTGACCTATGATGCGTTCTGGACGGGTGGCTTTCTCAAGTTCTCCTCGTTCCGGCATGGTTTTCTGGATGGGGTGTTATTGGATGGGAAACCTGCCCCTCGCCCGCCAGGGGAACGGCCGCAGAAACCGTATCGCTATCGCGGCTTTTACCGGCAGGGAAATCAGGTCGTGTTCGCGTACCGCATCGGTGAAGTTGATTATCTCGATGCACCCATCGTCAAGAACGGGCGTTTGCAACGCCTTGTCGCGCCGGCCACCGAGCATCCATTGTTCGAGCAGGTCCGCCAGCCGCCACCGGAACCGCCGCAGGTATTTGACGCGCCGATCAGGCTGGGAAAGGCGGCACCGTACGCGGTCGACACGATCGAACTACCTGTAGACAATCCCTGGAAGGCACAGATTTTTGTGGGTGGATTACATTTCATGCCAGATGGTTCGGCGCTGATTTGTACGATGCACGGAGATGTGTGGCGTGTGGAAGGATTTCAGTTTCCTTCCACAACAGCGCGCTGGACACGGTTCGCATCCGGGTTGCATCACTTGCTGGGAATGGTGATCGACAAGGATGGTATTTTTGTGTTGGGGCGGGATCAGATTACCCGCCTGCACGATTCCAACAAGGATGGTCGGGCTGATTTCTACGAGTGTTTCAGCAACGTCTATCGTACCTCTCCCGCCGGTCACGATTTTATCTGTGGTTTGCAACGCGACCGCGAAGGCCGCTTCTATACAGCTTCCGGTGCGGAGGGGCTGCTGCGGATTTCAGCAGATGGCCGGCGCTATGAAGTCCTGGCGACAGGCTTTCGCAATCCGGATGGCTGCGGGCTGTTGCCCGACGGCACCATCACCGTTCCTTGCTCGGAAGGAGAGTGGACACCTGCCTCGATGATCTGTGCGGTGCGTTCTGCAGGGATCGAGGGGCCGACGTTTCATGGTGCCGGTGGTCCCCGTGCGGGCCGTCCTCCCGAATTGCCTTTAGTCTACTTGCCGCGAGGCCTGGATAATTCGAGCGGGGGCCAGACACTGGTTGACAGCGATCGCTGGGGGCCGCTGCAAGGACAGTTGATTCACTTTTCGTTTGGGACCGGCGCTCACCTGATGGTGTTGCGAGATCAAGTGGATGGACAGTGGCAGGGTGCGGTGGTGCCGCTGCCCGGAGAGTTTCGTTCGGGAGTGCACCGCGGACGATTTCACCCCGGTGACGGTCAGTTGTATGTCGGTGGGATGCAAGGCTGGGGAACGTACACGACGGATGACGGCTGCTTTCAGCGGGTCCGCTATACGGGAGATGAAGTCCAACTCCCAGTGGCGTTTCGGGCCCACGAGAATGGGATCGCTCTGAGTTTTTCAGCGCCTCTGGATGTCGAGACCGCAACCGAAGCCAGTAACCACTTTGCGCAGTGCTGGAACTACCGGTATAGCAGCGCGTACGGTTCCCCTGAATTTTCCAGCCGGCACATGGGAGTGCGGGGGCACGATCGACTCTCTATTACGGCGGCCCATTTACTGGAAGATCAGCGCACACTGTTTCTGGAAATCCCTGCACTGCAGCCGGTCAACCAGCTTCATTTGCTGGTCAAGTCAGGCCCGGGGCGTGAACACGAGTTGTTTGCAACGGTGCACCGGCTGGCCGCTCCGTTAACGAGTATTCCCGGCTACCGTCCGTCCGAGAAGAAGATTCTGCCGCACCCCATTCTCAACGACCTGGCGATGGCCACGCGCAGCATTCCTAATCCGTATCGGACGCCATTGGAGAAGGCACGCAAGATCACGGTAAAAACAGGGACGAATCTCTCTTATCAGACGCGAATTGTGCGCGCCCAGCCAGGTGAGCCGATTGAATTCACTTTGGCGAACCCGGATGTGGTGCCCCACAACTGGGCGCTTGTCAAACCGGGCACGTTGCGACGTGTTGGTCAATTGGCGAACCGACTCGTTTCTGATCCGGAAGCCGCATTACGACACTATGTTCCCCGTAGTTCGGATGTTCTTGCTTATACGGATGTGGTGTTTTCGGGCGAATCTTTTACGATCTTCTTTCGTGCACCAGAGCAGCCTGGGCGCTATCCGTTCTTGTGTACTTTTCCGGGACACTGGCTCGTTATGAATGGTACGTTGCTGGTCGAGGATACGCGTGCTGCGCGCTGAACGTAGCCCGTCACCTGCCCTGGCGGATTGGCGCCAGAAAGCGCATAGCGTGCTCGGGTTTCATGGGGTGTGCCCGAAAAAAAATGCAGGAACAAGACCCCGTCGATAGTCAGAGATTTGCGGTTTGAAGAACACGGAGACGTAACATGAAGGTAGGCGTGGACAGTTATAGTTATCACCGTCTCTATGGCGAGATTTATCCGAATCAAGTGGATCCGGGGCGCCGCTGGGACTTTGCCCAGTGTATCGAGGAGACCGTCCGGGTAGGTGGGGCTGGGATTTCATTGGAAACGTGTTTCATGCCCCGTTTTGATGCGGACTACCTGGCGCAGCTCAAGGATGCCTTGGATGCGAACAATCTGGAGCGGATGGTTGCCTGGGGGCATCCTGATGGTCTCGAAGGTGGAAAGAAGCCGGAGGCCGCACGCGAGATGGAGCAACATCTGTTAACGACCCAGGCAGTCGGCGGCACGGTGATGCGTATTGTCGGCAGCAGTTTGATGTTCCGGGATGAACCGCACGGTCCACAAATCGAAAAACTCTCGGCAATTCTCAAAGAGAGTGTCAAGCAGGCGGAGGATCTGGGAATCCGTATGGCCATTGAGAATCACATCGATTTCACTGCGGACGAAATTCTAGAGATCCTCGACCGCGTTGACTCGGACTTTTTGGGAGTCAATTTCGACACGGGAAATTGCCTCCGTGTTTTCGAAGATCCGGTTGTTGCGGCCGGCAAGCTTGCCAGTCGCACCTACGCGACACACGTCAAGGACATCGACCCGTCACACGGTTCGCCGAGTGATTGGACCTTCTGGCCCAGTGCCGCCGCCGGCCATGGCATTATCGACATGCCGGGTGTTGTGAAAGCGCTGGGAGATGGTGGTTATCAAGGGATGTTGTGCGTGGAAATTGATTTTCTCAAAGACCCTGCAGGAGATGAAGTCGAAGCGGTGGAGAAGGCGGTGCACTATTTGCAAGATCTGTTGTCAGCCCAACAGTGAGACCTATGGAAAGAGACTATGTCAGACGCGCTGAAAGTTGCGATAGTTGGTTACAAATTCATGGGCAAGGCGCACAGTAACGCCTATCACAAGGCCGGTCGTTTTTTCGACTTGCCAGTTGAAGTGCAGTTGCAGACTGCTTGTGGTCGGCATGAGGCGGGACTAGCCGAATTTGCACAGCGATGGGGCTGGCAGGAAACAGCTACGTCGTGGCGCGAGGTAATTGAGCGCGACGATATCGACATTGTCGATATTTCGTCTCCGACAGACACGCATCGCGAGATCGCGATTGCCGCTGCGGCAGCCGGTAAGCACATTCTCTGCGAAAAGCCGATGGCACTAAGCGCCGATGAAGCGCTCGAGATGTGCAGAGCCGTCAAGCAGGCGGGGGTCACCCATGCGATTGGTCACAATTACCGTCGTGTGCCCGCGATCCGTCTGGCTAAACAGATGATCGAAGAGGGACAGCTTGGTGAGATTTACCATTGGCGGGGAACGTATTTGCAAGACTGGATTGTCGATCCTGAGTTTCCACTCACCTGGCACTTGCAGCAGGAGCGTGCCGGATATGGTCCACACGGTGATTTGAATTCCCATAGTGTGGATCTGGCACGTTACTTGATTGGCGAAATCAAAACCGTTCAGTGCACGATGGCCCAATTCATCAAGCAGCGTCCGTTGTCGGACGAAGAACGGGAGGCCGCATTTGAGGCCGCGGTCGGTCAGGGCGTCGGTCCAGTGTCGGTCGACGATGCCTCGTTTATGGTGGTCGAGTTTGACAATGGTGCCCTGGGGTCCTTCGAGGCTAGCCGATTTGCCACTGGTAGAAAGAACTACAACTACTTTGAGATCTACGGTAGTCGGGGCAGTCTGTGTTTTAATTTGGAACGTATGAACGAGCTGCAGTTTTTTTCGCGGGAAGATTCCCCCACGGCACAAGGCTTCCGGACGATCCTCGTGACGGAGTCCAGCCATCCCTATATTGCCAGCTGGTGGCCTCCCGGACACATCATTGGGTATGAGCATACGTTCATCCACCAGGCAGCGGATTTTGTTCAAAGTATTCACGATGGCACTGCGCTGGAACCGAGTTTCTTCGATGGTCTGCGGGCGATGGAAGTTCTTGATGCGGCGGCGTTGTCTGCCCGCGACGGTCACCGTGTTGAAGTGCCCCGCGCGGAGATTTAGTCTCGAAGTCCCTTTTTTCATTAGAGGTGCTGTTGGGTATGCGTACGACATGGAATTTCAATACCGCGGGTCAATTGGTGTTCGGCAGGAACGCGGTTGACCAGATCGGTGATCGCGTACGACAAATGGGCGCGCGACGGGTCCTGCTCGTGACCGATCAAACGCTCCTGGACGCAGGTCTTGTCGACCGCGTGTCCGCACCACTGCGTGCTGCGGACGTGACCGTTGAGGTATTTGCTGGCGGTTCCCCCGAACCGCCGCTGCATGCGGTGAATGATGCGATTGCCGCGGCACGGGATTGTGGTGCGGAAGTCCTGCTGGGACTTGGCGGCGGCAGCAACATGGATATTGCGAAAGCCGCCGCAGTGGTTCTGACACATGGTGGTGCGGTCAAAGACTACGCAGGTGATCAAGTTGTTCCCGGCCCTGTGTTTCCACTGATTCTCGTCCCTACGACGTCAGGGACCGGATCGGAAGTCACGGCGGCTGCGGTGTTGAACGATACGGATCAAGGTGCCAAGTTTTCCATCCTTAGTAACCATCTGCGGGCGCGATTTGCCGTCGTCGATCCTTTGCTGACCGTTAGTTGTCCTCCTGCGGTCACGGCTGCCAGCGGTATTGATGCGCTGTCTCATGCCGTTGAGGCGTATACCGCGGTCGACAACGAAGCATTTCCGCTTCCCGCCGGCGAAGCCACTATCTACCAGGGGCGTCATCCGTTGGGCGATCTGTTGGCGGAACGGGCGATTGGCCTGATTGGAGAGAATTTGCGCCGCGCTGTGAATGACGGAGACGATCTCGATGCGCGCGAAGGAATGGCTTTGGCATCAACGCTGGCAGGTATGTCGTTTTCGAATTCGGGTGTCGCGGTTGTGCATGCGCTGGAGTACCCGCTGAACGATACTGTGCACACGCCGCACGGGGTTGGTTGCGGGCTATTCTTGCCGTACGTCATGCGGTTTACGGGACCGGCGCGACCACAGCAAATGGCGCGGATTGCGGAGTTGCTCGAGTCAGGTGACCCAGCGCAACCCGGTGATTCCGCCGTGGAGCGGGCGGCCGCGGCCGTTGAAAAACTGAATGCGGATATTGGCATTCCACTCCGTCT
>CAZITS010000102.1:0-11284 GCA_964542185.1 uncultured Pirellulaceae bacterium | reverse complement strand
TCCCAGCGCCGCCCGGAGAACCCCTAATGACTCACTGCGGTAAGCCCCTGTCTGGCTGGCAGAGGTATCAAACAAGATAATCACATCGCAAGCACGAACCGCTGGCACTTCGACCTGAGGCACCAGGCTAAGCGCAAAATACGTGTCGCCCGTCGCCGTATCATAGGTAGCCAAACGGGTGTTGGATCCCAGTGGATCAGCCGCCTCAGCCCGCGGCACAGCGTGGCTCGTCATCAACAAACAGGCCACGCCGATCGATAACGTAAACCATACAACGATGACGCTCCGAGTGTTTTTGTCTTGCATCATTGAATCCTGCATCATTCAACTCTGTGGACCAAAAGTACGGCAGTTCAAACGAAAACACAACGTGTTGGATGCTGATCCGCCAGAGGCGATCCTGCTGCAATCTGCGCACTCGCCAACCATTCATTAGCCACCACGACGGTGCACAGCACTTCCGGCGATGTCGTCACAAAACTCACAAGGACCAACACTTGCAGATCGAACCGTGGGCCGATAGGCCCCCAGTGAAACTACTACAAAACGGCTGCTTTGTCAGAGCAACCGTACCAAATTGGCGGACAAACCGGGTCGTACCTAATACAACGGGACGCTGACGTGGGTGACCCTCTGCCAGGGAGCGCAGACTGCTGACACCTTATCGAGTTCTGGAACGGGACGCACTGCCACAGTCTTTCAGATTAATCGATGCCGGCTACTCCACCAAACAATCAACGGCCCTCAGACCGGCTATCGAATGACGAAATTCACCATGCGTCCGGGAATACAGATCACCTTGATCACCTCTCGATCAGCGATCTGTGCCGCCACTTTTTCATCAGCGCGAGCTGCGTTTTCCAAATCGTCCGCCGTGGCATCTGCCGCCACTGTCAGGCGGGTACGTAATTTTCCATTGATTTGCACAGGAATCTCAATCGATGGATCCGAAGTCCACTCCTCTTCATAGCTCGGCCATGGTTCGTACGCCAGCGTTTGCCCGTGGCCGAGTAATTCCCAGAGCTCCTCCGCAACGTGTGGTGCAAAAGGAGCTAACAACAAAACCAAAGATTCCATTGACGACCGTGGACGCTGGGGCTCTTTGGTGAAGTAATTTACAAATTCCATCATCCGTGCAATGGCCGTGTTGAAGTCCATATTTTCTACGTCGCGGGTAACCGCCTGGATCGTCTTGTGCTCGACGCGCTTTTGTTCATCCGTGGGCGGGACATCCTGCACAGCGGTATTGAGTTGCAACGTCTCCGCGCGATCCTCAACGAGCATCCGCCAAACTCGGTCCAAAAAGCTCCGCACCCCTTTGACGCCCTGCATGCTCCACGGTTTCGTTGCTTCCAGTGGCCCCATAAACATTTCATACAACCGCAGCGAATCGGCGCCAAAGTCGCGCACGACTTCATCCGGATTGACCACATTACCTCGGCTCTTGGACATTTTGTGCGCCCGACTATCTACGCGAATGTCTGTTTGATCGCGCAAGTAAAAACCGTCTTTCTGTTTCACTACCTGTTCTTCATCGACTGACACTTCCTCGACTGGTTGATTGGATTGCGTGTCCACCTGTTGGCGATCTGCGTTCCTGCGAACCTGCGTCGCACTGATCCAACCATGATCCGCACCCTGATAACCGGTGAACTCCAGTTCACCCAGGATCATGCCTTGATTTACCAAACGCTGAAATGGCTCGGGAGTGCTGACATAACCTCGATCATAGAGGACTTTGTGCCAGAAGCGCGCATAGAGTAAATGCAGTACCGCGTGTTCAGCACCACCGACATAAAGGTCTACGGGCATCCAGGCCGCTTCCTTGGCGGAGTCGACAAATGCTTCTGTATTTGCGGGATCGATAAACCTCAGGTAGTACCAGCAGGAACCGGCCCATTGCGGCATCGTATTCGTCTCGCGCACGTAACGTTGCCCATCGATCAGGGTATACAACCAATCGTCAGCGGCTTTTCCCAATGGGGGTTCCGGGCGACCTGGCGGACTGTAATCCTCCAGCGGAGGCAAATCGACGGGTAATTCGTCTGTGTCCACAGCGCGTAACATACCGGTTGGATTGCCTTCCGTATCCAATTCGTGCCAAATCGGAAAAGGCTCACCCCAAAACCGCTGCCGGCTAAATAACCAGTCGCGGAGTTTGTAGTTGACGGCACCCTGACCCGTACCGGAGTTCGCTAAATCCTCGATGACCCGTGCACGAAAGTCCGCTGTAGCAAGGCCGTCGTACGAACCCGAATTGACAGCCGTACCCATTCCTGCGAAAGGGCAGTGGGTTACACCATCATCTGAGAATGCTAGCGCGGCCTCATCCCTGCTCGGTTGATAGTCCGAGGGCGGTTCCACCACTTTGAGAATCGACAACTGGTAGGCACGCGCAAACTCCCAGTCACGCAGGTCATGGGCGGGAACCGCCATAATCGCACCTGTTCCGTAACTGCTTAACACATAATCCGCAACCCAGATTGGAATCGGCTCTCCGTTAATTGGATTGACTGCCTGTGCGCCAGTAAACACTCCGGTCTTTTCTTTTATTTCGAGTCGTTCGCGGTCACTTTTTGCGGCAGCTTGCTGGCAGTATGCGTGGACAACCGCTTGTTGTTCGTCAGAGGTCAGTCGATCCAGCAAGGGATGCTCTGGTGCGATGACCATGTAAGTCGCACCGTAGAGCGTATCGGGTCGCGTGGTGTAAACGCGCAATACGTCGTCACCTGGTGCCTGGGGAAAACCCGTTTCCCGCCGCGCGGCACTCCAGGATTCGAGCGCACCCTGATCGCCGAGAAAGAAATCCACCTCAGCACCTGTACTGCGACCAATCCAACTGCGCTGCATCGCTTTGACGCTCTCCGGCCAATCCACTGCGTCCAATTCGCTTTCCAAGCGGTCGGCATAGGCCGTGATCCTCAGCATCCATTGTCGTAACGGCAACCGTTGAACAGGGTGCGCACCGCGCTCGCTGAGACCGTCGATCACTTCTTCGTTTGCCAGTACGGTACCCAGCGCCGGACACCAGTTCACCAACGCATCAGCTTGAAAAGCAAGTCGTTGCTGATCCTGGTAACGCCGCACCGCTGTGCTTCCCTGGACTGCTATTTCGGCAGGAATGGGTAACTCATCGATCGGCCGCCCGCGCTGTTGTTCCACATCAAACCAGGTGTCAAACAACAATAGAAAAATCCATTGCGTCCAGGAAAAATAGTCCACGTCGGTCGTCGCCAATTCCCGTTCCCAGTCATAACTGAATCCCAGCATTTTCAACTGGCGGCGAAAAGTCGCAATATTCTTTTCTGTTGACTCGCGTGGCGGTGTATTGGTCTTGATCGCATGTTCTTCGGCGGGCAACCCAAAGGCATCAAACCCCATGGGATGCAACACTGACTTGCCCTGCATCCGGGCATAACGGCAGACGATATCGGTGGCGGTATAGCCTTCCGGATGACCGACGTGGAGCCCGTCGCCGCTCGGGTACGGGAACATATCCAGTACATAGAGTTTGTCTCCCTCGGGGAGATCCGGTGCCCGGAAAGTCTTCCGAGTTTCCCAATACGCCTGCCATTTGGGTTCAATTTCTGCCGGATTGTAGCGCACCATAGAAAGTCCCGGGTAAGTCGGACAATCAAAATTGTAAGTAATTTTCGAAGCTGGACTTATAGACAGCTGTTCGCCCTTCAAGGGACCGCCGATTCTAATGGGTTCACTCAGGGCTGACAAAGGGCTGACAACACCGGTAACCACGTTGCGCCCGCTGTAGTATCGAGGAAATCACAACCTGCTCGCGCTGGGTCCACCCGCTCTGCGGGGCGTGGATATCCAGCGCAGTCGCGCCCTGTTAAACTCGATTGCCCAACACCATGGGGTCCATGCTGTTGGCGCGATCTAAATGCGCGCGGCCTGTCGGAACAGCCGCCATGCGACTGACGCCTTCTGATACAACGATCTGAATAGAGTAATGCTCAAGGGAAAAAACAAACTACGATTGGACGACTCCGGGCAGGAATGCATGCGCGCGGCGGGGCGCTTTAACGCAGAGTTACTCGATTTTATTCGTCCCTATGTGAGCGCTGGTGTGAGTACGGGAGAAATCGACAGGCATGTCGAACAATATACGCGCGACCACGGTCATGTACCCGCGCCTCTTGGCTATCAGGGATTTCCCAAAAGCTGTTGCACTAGCATCAACGAAGTCATCTGCCATGGAATTCCCGGCGACTACCAACTGCAAGCAGGTGACATTGTCAACGTTGATCTCTCGACCATCGTCGACGGCTGGCATGGCGACTCTTCTGAGACTTTTCTCATTGGAGAAGTCACGGAGACAGCCAAGGCCGTAACCCAGTGTTCTTTCGATTGCCTGTATCTGGCTATTGAGGCGCTCACACCCGGATGCCCAGTTTCCGACATCGGTAAAACGATCGTCGCAGAAGCGCAGACTCACCAATTCAGCGTGGTCCGTGAATACACGGGACACGGTTTGGGTCGACGGTTTCACCAGGAACCTACGATTCCACACTACCCGACAAAACAGTCGCATCGAGATCGACTCGAGCCCGGCATGTGTTTTACGATCGAACCAATGATCAACCAGGGAACACGATTGACCCAACAAGATCCGGTTGATGGGTGGACGGTACGTACCAAAGACGGTCAACTTTCAGCACAGTTTGAACACTCGATTCTGATGACGGAAGAAGGGCCGGAGATCCTCACTCCGACGCGCCATGGCCCCCAGCCAGGGCACCGCTTCTAGCTCGTCCCAGATCTTGAGATCACACAACACTCCCGCGTAACTGCCAATCAAAGGAATTCGACTGATGCCCACAGATCACGCAGCAAAACGCTCGACCTCTCCACCCCCGACCAGCCGGCGCAACCGTGTTTCAAACATCACTCGCCGCCACTTGCTGGCTGGTAGTGCAACCGCATTCGCGGCTTCCGCACCAGCTATCCTGCGCGGACGCAATCTGAATGACAAGTTGAACATCGCCATCATTGGTTGCGGTGGTCGTGGTGCCTCCAATTTACGATCCGTCGAATCAGAGAATATCGTGGCACTCTGTGACGTCAATGAAACCAATTTACGGTTTGGAGCACAGCGGCATCCACGGGCGCGTCAGGTTCAAGATTTCCGCAAACTGTACGATCGCGCGTCCGAGTTTGACGCGGTCGTGGTCAGCACCTGTGAACACACACACGCGCTGGCCACCATGCCGGCACTCGCTCTGGCAAAACATGTTTATTGTGAAAAACCGCTGACCCATAACGTCTGGGAAGCGCGGCAGATTCGCGAGGCTGCGAACAAGGCCGGCGTTGCCACCCAGATGGGAACGCAAATTCATGCCGGTACCAACTACCGCCGCGTCGTGGAACTGATTCAAACGGGTGCCATCGGAACCGTTCAGGAAGTGCATGTCTGGGTCAACCGGGCTTGGGGCTGGCACGGCAGCGCTGCCGCGGCCAAACAACACGGAGATATCGTCCAACAACAGGATCGACCTCGCGAATCACAGAAAATTCCCAGTGGACTTGATTGGGACCTGTGGCTGGGACCGGCTCCCAAACGGGCATTCCACCAGGTTTATTTTCCAGGGCCCAAATGGTACCGCTGGTGGGATTTTGGCAACGGAACGATGTCCGATCTGGGCAGCCATTGGATCGACTTGCCGTTCTGGGCACTCAAGCTCGATTATCCACAGACCATCGAAGCCGAGGGACCACCACCCCACGCTGAGTTAGCCCCCGCATCCATGCGGGTCCATTACACCTATGCTGCCCGGGCGGAACGGCCAGGAGTTACACTCACCTGGCATCAAGGCACCTACAAGCCACCCAGCTGGTCAGACCCCGCTATTCCCAACTGGGGCAGCGGAGTCTTGTTCCAGGGTGACCGTGGCATGCTATTGGCCGATTACGGCAAGCACATGCTACTGCCGCAGGACAAATACCAGGATTTCCAGAGACCTGATCCCTTTATCCCCGATTCACGAGGCCATCACCGCGAGTGGATTCACGCCTGCAAGCACAGCACTCCAACCACCTGCAATTTTGAGTACGCAGGCTGGTTAACCGAAGCCAACCACCTCGGTAATGTGGCCTACCGCGTCGGCAAAAAGTTGCAATGGGACCCCGACCAGTTGAAGGCCACCAACGCCCCGGAGGCGGACCCTCTGATTCGCCGCCCTTACCGCAAAGGCTGGAACCTGGTGTAACAGGAAACCGCCGTCGGAATCTCACCCACGGTTCGTTTTCTGTTCGTTTGTCGTCTTTCTCAGATTGTCTTGAAACGAGTGCATTGATGTCGGATTCGACCACCCCTCCAGAGACTTTTGTCACCCATTTAGAAAGCGCCCTCGACGGAACCCGGCTACCCGGCGACTCGTTACAAACCCTCCATCGAGATCGACCACTCTGGGTCCGTTACGATCTGGAAGCCATTCGTCAGAGCTGCACCCGCGACCAGCTGCGCGACAGGGCTCCCGGTATGTGGCGATACCGCGAACTGTTGCCACCCCGCACCAGTGATTCGATTGTCTCGCTGGGTGAAGGCCCCAGTCCCTTGATCCCCTGCCCACGTCTGGGTGAACAACTCGGCTTGCGCAACTTGTGGATCAAAGACGAAGGCCAGCTTCCCACAGGCAGTTTTAAATCGCGCGGGATGGCGATGGCGATCACGATGGCCCAGCGATTTGGCATCAAGCGAGTCGCTTTGCCTTCAGCAGGCAACGCCGGCGGAGCGGCCGCCGCCTATGCAGCACGCGCAGGCATGGAGTGTTTTGTGTTCATGCCCGAGGATACACCGATCGTCAATCAATACGAAGCGGTACTGGCGGGCGCCCACACCTTTCGGGTCAATGGATTAATCAACGACTGTGGCCGGATTGTTCGAGAGGGACAAGAACGTATGCAGTGGTTTGATCTCTCTACGCTCAAAGAACCCTATCGGATTGAAGGAAAGAAGACGATGGGACTTGAACTCGCTGAGCAATGCGACTGGCAGCTGCCGGACGTGATCCTCTATCCAACTGGGGGAGGCACTGGTCTGATCGGGATGTGGAAGGCCTTTGCCGAATTGGCAGCGCTTGGTTGGCTGGACAGCAGCACTCGCCCCCGAATGATCTCGGTGCAATCCGACGGCTGCGCTCCGATCGCCCGAGCATTCCAGGCCGAGGAACGGTTCGCCGAACCTTTTGCGAATGCCGAAACAATCGCCCGTGGCTTGCGCGTGCCCGCGGCCGTAGGTGATTTCATGATCCTCGACGCGGTTCGCGAAAGTGGTGGTTGCGCACTGGCAGTCGAAGAAGCGCGGATTACGGACTGGATGCGACAGGCAGTGACGGCAGAAGGGATTTCTGTCTGTCCTGAAACGGGTGCCTGTATCGGCGCTCTGGAGCAATTGATTGCCGATGGTCAGATTCGTCCCGACGAGCGTGTCGTCGTGTTCAACACGGGGGCAGCACAAAAATACGTGGAAGCCATCACTGCGACACTGCCCCGCATCGATCTCAGCCAGGAGATCGCCTGGAACGACATCGAACCCTAGTCGACCAAGCGCCGCGCAATTGGGAACAATTCGCTAAAACGGGTTAATCGCAGAGCGCGAGGTTGGCTGTACCGTCCGCCGCCGCTTGCTGGATCCGCAGTGTCAGGCGGGTGGCGCGCAGCACTTCGGCTGACGACAAATGGAGATCCGTTACGGTGCCTTGGATCTCCGCCAGAAACGCTTCCAGATAGGCACCCGGTTTTCCGGCAGGCAAGGGAAGCTCGCGGGCTTCCTGTTCGCCATTCTGATAGAGTCGAATGGTTGGTGTATTGACACCCGCTTCGAGAACGCCGTCGGCTCCCCAGAAGACAAACCGCCAGTACAAGGGCATCTGGTATCCAAAAGAATCGGGTAGCAAATAGGATACGTCGCCCATCACACCCGCACCATTCTGAAGTGTCAGCAGCGCTTGACCGCCGTCATGAAAGTGGGGCACTTCCGGCAAATTGGCGTTCCAGCTGCGCGCCGCCAGCAGACACTCCAGATCCTGACCCGTTGCCCAGGGAATGAAGTCGATTGCATGGATGGCAATATCATTGAGAGTGCCGCCATGCATCCCAGGGTCAAAGTACCAGTCTGGTCGCGTGCCGTACATCAACGGATGCTGGCCATCGAAGCTAATCGCCCGAATCGGACCAATTCGGTCCGCGCGGATCAGTTCACGTAGACCCAGGAACACCGGCAAATCCCGCATGTCGAGCATGCCGCTGACAATCCGGCCCTGTGTGCTGGCCAATTGCTCGATCTGATCCAGTTCGCCAAGCGAGATACAAAGCGGTTTGTCGCTGATCACGTGTCGGCCGGTTTCCAGTGCCCGGGTAATGAGCCCACCGCGTTGACCGTACACATCTCCAATCGCGATGACATCACATTCCGTCTCTGCCAACAATGCTTCGTAATTTTCATGCGTGACCGGGATCTGGCCCTCACGAGCCAGTTGTTCACGTGTTTCCGGATCCTGTTCACAACAGGCGACGATTTCGATATCCGCATGCTGTTGGCAGCGCGTGAACATATCCCGAATATGGGCGTGGCGAAATCCGACAAAAGCAAACCGAATCGACATCTGAAGTTTCTCCCAAACGGGGTCTGCCGAAGCGGGATTATTCCCGTTCTGGCTGAATCGATACGCAGAACAAGTGGTCGCGGGACCGCAACAACAGACAACCGGCCGAAATCGCCGGCGAAGCCAGGCAGCCACTGGCCAGTCGGTTCTTGGCCAGCAATCGAAACGAAGCGCCAGCACCAATCACCCAGGTCACCCCCAATTCGTCCGTCAGGTATAACCTGTTTTCCGCAGCCACCGGAGAGGCGTAAAACTTCCCCCCCAACCGCTGGCGGTATTGGAGCGCACCGCTGCGCGCTTTCAAGCACGTGATAATGCCCGATTCATTGAGCAGGTAGAGGTAACCCTGATAGACAATCGGCGAGCAGACGTAGGGTGCGCCACGCGATTGTTTCCAGGCCACATGTGTCTCAGTGACGTCGCCGCGGCCTCCCGGCTTGATTGCCAGTGCCGGACCATCTCGACCAGAACTGGCGAAAATCAGGCCTCCGGAAACAACGGGCGACGGAGTCACCCAGGGCGTCATGCCGGCCACCGACCATTGTTGCCGGCCATGGATCAGATCATAGGCTCGCAACTGATCTTGCGCGTTGACGATCAAGATCTTCTCCTGCGCACTTTCCACGGCAATCGGCGTGCTCCAGGAACGAAGCAAACCTGCTCGTGGGGTTTTCCAGAGGGTCTGACCGGTTTTCGGGTCGAGGGCGATCAGAAAGGAATCAAACGACTTGAAACGTGTTCCATCGTGATCACAAACCAGAATCAGTCGCTCGCCCACCAGAACCGGTGAACTGGCAAGACCCAATTCGGATTCAAATACACCCAAATCACGACGCCACACCTGACGCCCTGCAAAATCGTGACAGCTCAAGCCCGCATTCCCAAACCAGGTGAATACCCGTTGGCCGTCGGTGGTCGGGGTAGCCGCCGCGTGTCCGGTCAGCGCCGAAGTCAATTCAGGCCAGTCGTGCTCCACCTGAGCCGACCAGATAATCCGGCCCGAAGGCAAATCCAGACAGTGCAACCATCGCCGGCACCCTTCATCTTCAGCGGAGGTCAAGAACACGCGATCGTTCCACACGATCGGTGAAGAACTACCCTCGCCGGGAATCGCGGTCTTCCAGCGGATATTACGATCTTGATCCCACTGGAGAGGGATGCCCGTTTCCGCGGACACGGCACTTCCCTGCGGCCCCCGCCAGCGCGCCCAGTTGTCCGCTTCAACCGGACGCACGATCAACAGGCCGAGCAATGACAGCCACGCGCGCGCACTGCCCCAGGATGACAGTGCACGCGTGCTTCCCAGAAGATACGGCAACAAAAACCCACCCATCGGTCTCTTCCAAGGCAATACACTCGACCAGGCCCCAGAACACGACCCGGCTTATTTCAGGGGTGAGTAATCCGTGGGAACCATGTACTCGGACTCGACTTTCTTGACCAGGCGTCCATCCTTGATCGATGCAGCGTACGCCTTTTTCCAGGCGGGATCGTTGACAAAACCTTTCCAAGCCTTTTCACGAGCTTCCAGGCTGGGGTAGGCCAACACGTAAATCAGGGTGTTCTTGGCCGTTTTCTCATCCGTCGGTGTCCAATACGCAACCAGCTCCATGCCATGCTTCTTGAAGAGTGGATTCGTGTGATCACGAAACCGACTGTGCAGTGCGTCAAGTTTGCCCTCATTGGTCGTGTAGATCCGCATTTCAAAGAAGCGCACTGCCGCTTTCTTTTCAGCGCCAGCCGGTTCGCTGGACACAACCAGACCGAGAGCGATTGTGGAAAAGGCCAACAGGGAACAGCAGAGCAGGCTACGTCGGGGCATGGGATTTTTCCTTGAGAGAAATAAGTCGGCAGGCGACGGCAGGCGATCCACGCGTCGCGGCTGATGCCTGCCGCAGTTGGAAGGCCCTCAGATTATTCCGCGCGCAACGCTTTAGCAACCGCCAGCGGCCACTATAATGAGCCCGAAACCGCATTTTTGATGGTAATCCTATGCAACTCCAGACACTCGACCTGGTTGTTTTTGTCGTTACGCTGCTCGGTGTCATGGCGGTCGGCTTCTTCGCCGGACGCCAGGAAGAGACTTCCGAAGACTATTTTCTGGCGGGCAAAGGGATCCGCTGGTTCGGTGTGGCGGGATCCATTTTCGGCAGCAATGTCAGCGCCAATCATATGGTCGGCATGTTGGGAGTGGGATTCAGTATTGGCTTCGCCCAGAGCCACTTTGAACTGGGTGCGATCGCCGGACTGCTGTTGATGTGCTACGGGTTCCTGCCCGTCTATCGCAAGCTCAACTTGTACACGCTTTCAGAATACCTGGAACGGCGCTACGGTGGGGAAAGTCGGCTGCTGTACGCGCTGATCATGGTCATCATCATGGCCTTCGTACAGATGGTGCCCGGTCTGTATATCGGGGCGCGGACTGTCTGTGTATTGATGGGAGAGATGGCCATGGTGACCGAGCCCGGCTCAACCGATACCGGCGATGCGGCGGTGGTGGTGACCCAGGCTGCGGCACCAACCGTCTCCAGCACTGCTCAACCTCAGGCCGCTCAAGAAAAAGTGCGGACCAGTTACTACGTTGCTTTTGTCATTGCCCTGGGGGTCATCGCCGCGAGCTATACGATCATCGGTGGCCTCAAAGCGGTCGTCTATACCGATGT
>CAZITS010000101.1:0-11348 GCA_964542185.1 uncultured Pirellulaceae bacterium | reverse complement strand
GCAGCGTCCCTCGGATTATTTCGCACGAGCTGCCGGCGCGCCAGTACCATTACCGCAGGTTCTTTGCACCTGCTGCCTTCATCAGTGAACGGGGCTGTACCCTTGTCGCTCCCGGTCTGTCCCGCCCGGTCGAGGAGAATTCGCATGTTGCGCTCATTTATCTGTCTCACTCTGACTCTGTTCTTGATGGACTACGCAGCCGCACAGCCAACTTCAAATGAAGCGGCAAACCAAATCGATCGCCGGCTTCAAACAGAAACAGGCACCGCGTCGGCCGGTGGACTTGCACCACGAACAGACGACGCCACGTACTTGCGACGCGCGTTCCTGGATTTATTGGGGGAACTTCCTAGCGAGGAAGATACACTCGCTTTTCTTCTGGATGATGCGCCCAGGAAACGTGAAACACTGCTGGATGTTCTACTGGAAGATCCAGCGTTCGGATTGCATTGGGGCAGGTACTGGCGAGATGTCATCCTCTACCGTCGTACCGAACCACGGGCAATCCTAAGTTCCGATGCACTCACCCAGTTCCTCAAAGCGGAAATAAACGCCGGAACCTCCTGGGACTCACTTGCCCGCCACTTCATTACCGCCAATGGAGATGTCAAACAAAACGGTGCAACAGGACTGATTATGGCACATGGCGGGCGACCAGAAGAAACCGTCGCTGAATTATCACGCATTTTTATGGGAATCCAAATCCAATGCGCCCAATGTCATGACCATCCCACCGACCGATGGAAACGTGAGCAATTCCATCAGCTGGCAGCGTTCTTTCCGCGGGTTGCAATTCGCCCTCAACGCAACGGAAATGAACGCACGTTTCTCGTTGAAGGAAGAGATACTTTTCCGCGGCGTCGCCGCATGAACAACAACCGATACATGGGCACCGCGGAACACCGGATGCCTGACCTGGAACATCCCGAACAACCAGGCACCCTCACCCAGCCTGTTTTTTTTGTTAACGGAAATCAGCTTGGCCTGGGTGTAGACGACACCCTCCGCAGAAAGCAACTTGCCCAATGGATGACTTCTACCGAGAATCCGTGGTTTGCAGCTGCGATCGTCAATCGCCTGTGGGCCCAACTGGTAGGCCAGGGTTTCTATGAGCCCGTCGACGACCTGGGACCTGACCGACAGTGCACTGCGCCGCAAACGCTGAACTCTCTGGTAACTGCTTTCCAGGCAAACAATCACGACTTGAAATGGCTGTTTCGCACTATCATGTCGACCGCAGCCTATCAGCGAGAGAGTCGTAGCCAGCCTGTAGCAGAAACATCAGCATTTCTGGCAAATCGCCCGCAACGACTGCGTGCCGACACGCTGTTCAACACGCTGTCTGCAGCGCTGGGCATACCAGAACGCTCGCAAAGCAACAACGGGCGTGCACGAAACGGTGCGCGCAGACTTTTTAACCGTACGTTCGGATACGATCCGAGCTTGAGCCGTGACTCGATCAGCGGCTCCGTACAACAGTCTCTGTTGATGATGAACTCACAACTAGTGAATAACGCGATTCAAGCCAAACCGGGAACCCAACTAGGGCGGCTGCTGCGACAAATCCAGGATAACCGCCGACTTCTCCTGGCACTCTACTTGCGCACACTTGCCCGACAGCCAACACCAACAGAAGAAGAAACCTGCCTCAGCTACGTTAGAGAAAGCACCAGCCGAGAAGAAGCCTTTGAAGACATTCTTTGGTCACTCGTTAACTCGACCGAGTTTCTTCACCGCAACTAAACCGGCCACCATCATCGCATCGTAGCAGCATCTCCTTGCAGTACCCTCATTCAACCCGGAGCTACAATGACTCACGCTGGATTTTGGCAAACGGATATCTCTATCCGCGGCAACCGGGCTATCCATCGTCGCCAGCTGTTGCGTTTGGCGACTGGATTGGGTAGCGCGACCGCCCTGCCCTTTCCAGCGTTGCTGGCGCAAGGTGCAAACAAACTCAAACGGCAAGGAAAGTCGTGCATACTACTGTGGATGCAAGGAGGCCCTAGCCAGTTTGAAACGTTCTCGCCGAAGCCGGCACATTCAAATGGTGGTGACACTAAAGCCATCTCAACCCAGGTACCCGGCATTCAAATCGCAGAGAGCCTGCCCCAGGTCTCACGTGTCATGCAGGACATCTGCTTGATTCGTTCAATGAACAGCAAAGAAGGAAGCCATCCGCGTGCGCAGAGCTTGTTGCACACGGGGTACCTGCCAACCGCAAGCGTCCAATTCCCTACACTCGGCGCACATGCAGCCCATCAACTGGGCGATTCCGAAGACGAACTTCCCAACTTTGTGCGCATTGGTCGCGCAGGTCGTGGTAGCGGCGGCGGTGGGCTACTCGGTGTCACATACGACCCTTTTGTGATGAGTGACGCAAGTCGAATGCCCGAAAATACGACGATCACGACAACTGGCCGGCGCTATCGTCGCCGACTCAAATTACGCAATCGACTGGAAAGCCAATTTGCGAAACGTGGCGCGCGCCAAGAAGTAGAGAATCAGAAAGAGCTCTACGCTAAATCCTCCCGCATGGTACTCAGCCCCCAAATGGACGCCTTTGACATCAGCCAAGAATCAAAGGCCATGAAATCCGCATACGGTGAAACGGCCTTCGGGAAAGGCTGCCTGTTGGCACGCCGCCTGGTTGAATCTGGTGTTACTTTTGTCGAAGTCGTCGCCGGCAACTGGGACACTCACTTCGACAACTTCCCCCGATCCCAATCCCTTTGTCAGCAAATCGATCAACCCTACGCGCAACTACTTGAAGATTTGAAGCAACGCGGAGTGCTCGAAAAAACACTGGTGATCTGGATGGGAGAATTTGGCCGCACACCACGTATTAACCCCCGAGGTGGAAGAGATCATTTCCCTCGTGCTTTTAATGTGGCGTTGTCGGGATCTGGCATTCGTGGCGGGCAAGTGATCGGGCGCACCAATGAACCAGGTACCAGTGTGAGCGACCGTCCGGTTAGCGTTCCAGATCTCTTTCAGACTTTTTGTCAGGCCCTGGAAATCGATGCTGACCACGAAAACCTGAGTGGAATCGGGCGGCCAATCAAGATCGTCGACGGCGGATCGAGCGTCGCTGAAGCATTTAGTTGACGGATTCTTTTGGTGCAGAGACAAGCGATCAACCGCATTTGGCACCTAAATCCGGCGAGCCATTCAAACCAGCTGCATCTGCCGCGAACCAAACGCCAAACAATGCCAAATGTCACTCCTCCCAGTACCGCATTTTCGGGTTCCCTGGAGATCAACCAGTAAGCCTAACTGTCGGTAGACTCGGAAATGACCGATAATTCCCTTGGCTGGAAGCCTTTGTATCACATTGTTGGAATTTGGGACTTGGTCTATAATCCCGCCGTCGCAGTGAAAAAACAGGCCTGGTTTTTCAGCTGCATCCCGCCCTCCCGAGGCTCCTGCTCAACTCTTTGAGAGATGACGACGCTCGTGTTTCGCGTTGGGAATGGACACGATAGCCACCGACTCGCCGATGGCGGCCCATTAGTGCTGGGTGGTGTTTCAGTTCCGCACAATCGCCACTCAGTGGGGCACAGTGATGCTGACGTGTTATTGCACGCAATCACTGATGCGATCTTGGGTGCAGCAGCAGAGGGTGATATCGGTGAATGGTTTCCCGACAACGACGAAGTAAATCGTGGACGTTGTTCGTCCGAGATGTTATTGGAAGTCTGGACGACCATCCAACAGCAAGGCTACTCAATCGTCAATCTAGATTGCACCGTTTTTGCTCAACGCCCCAAATTGGGGAACCACAAACTGAAAATCCGTCAACACATTGCTGAACTGCTGAACGTAGAAATTACGCAAATAGGATTGAAGGCCAAAACAGGAGAACATGTCGGCCCCATTGGCCGTGAAGAAGCAATTGCTGCACACTGTGCTGTGCTTCTGAGACAAACCGATTCAATGACCTGACATGTACTGCATCACGAGCTCTCAAATTCGATGCGGCTCGTGGAAATGGTCGTCAAAAAAAGCAACCCACTAATACACCATCAGTCGTCATAATCTACCGGCGATAATTTCAATACTGACCTGCTGCAACTCGAGACACAGATGCCCATTCGCGTATACAACACACTGACGAGAAACAAGGAAGATTTTCAGACGATCTTACCAGGTAAAGTCGGCATCTACCTTTGCGGACCTACTGTATATAAGGAAGCGCATATTGGGCATATGGTCGGACCCGTCATATTCGACACCATCAAACGCTATCTTGCCTATAACCGGTTCGAAGTTACTTGGGTCGTGAATATCACTGACGTCGACGACAAGTTGATCGCACAGTCAAAAGCTCGCGGAATCCCAATGTCGCAGGTCGCAACTGAAATGACGATGGACTATTGCGCCAACTTAATGGCATTGGGAGTCGACCAGATCACCCACATGCCCAAAGCTACTGAACACATCGACGATATCATCACGTTCATACGGAACCTGATCGAGCGCGAGTACGCATACGAATCAGAAGGTGATGTGTTTTTTAACGTCGGAAAAGACAGTGAATACGGGAAGCTGAGTAACCGACGTCCCGAAGAGCAAGCCGGGATGGGCGGTGATGCAGCTTCCAAGAAACGATCACCTGGTGATTTTGCACTCTGGAAAGAGGCAAAGGCAGACGAACCGGCCTGGCCCAGCCCTTGGGGTAACGGCCGCCCAGGCTGGCACATCGAATGCTCCGCGATGTCCCACAAAATCCTGGGAAACAGTTTCGATATACACGGTGGCGGGCTGGACCTCATCTTCCCACACCATGAAAACGAAGTCGCGCAGAGCGAGTGTTGCCACAACTTACCAATGGCACGTTACTGGATGCACAATGGCTTGTTGCGTGCCGGAGAGGCAGGCAAAGTCGGTGGCAGAGCAACGGCTGAAGAAGATTCCGAACCGGAGATTGAACCGACCGCGAAAAAAATGAGCCGCTCCGAGGGAGCGGGTGGACTGCGCGGATTAATCGAGCGTCTAGGCGGTGAACGCATTCGTTTTTACCTGCTGCGCACCCACTACCGTAGCACGATTGTTTTCAGCGAAGAACGTGTCGCCGAAGCCAGCGGGGCACTGGAAAAATTCTACCTTTTCTTCGAGCGTTACCAGCGCGTCACCAAACAGCCATTCTACCCCACATCCGACCAGGCTTCGGACGTGGCACCGCGCTTCCGTGACCAGCAACAGAGCTACACAGGAAACTCATCCTTATTAAGTGAAGTGCACAGACTACGTGACGACTTCCTGCGAAAAATGGATGATGATTTCAATACTGGTGCGGCTATGAGCGATCTGTTCCAATTGCTTACAGCGCTCAACCGGTTTGCTGACGAAAACAAACTGGAAGACGACCAAACGACGGATACTGCACTAGAGGAATTTCGGAACGGCGTGGAGATCCTGCGCGAACTGGCTTTTCTACTAGGGCTATTTATCACACCTCCAGTTCGCGCCAGTGATGAATCGGATGGAGAGCTCACCGACTCGCTGGTCGGTCTTCTCATCGACCTGCGAAATGCAGCTCGACAGAATAAGAACTTTGACACCGCGGATCAGATTCGCGATTCTCTTACGAATATGGGTATCGTCCTGGAAGACGCACAAGGAACCACGCGATGGCGCAGCGAATGAGGGCATCCGCGCAACACGCAACTTGGCGCCATATCGCGCCTCCCTGATCCCAGCATAATTAATCCACAGGCTAATAAACCCATAGGCGCTAATAGACCCACAGGCGTTAACAACCCCACAGGCAAGGAACGCCACGATGCGAGATGGACCCGCGGCGGCCCCGTCCAGGATATTGGGAGTCGATCCAGGACTTGGCATAACCGGCTACGGTGTAGTTGAAACAACTCGTGGCAATCCACGCCTGGTCGAAGCTGGAGTTGTACGAGGTGGGCGTGGCTCCTTAGAGCAACGTCTGCTAGTCATACACGAAGGAATCGCGGACGCCATCGCTTCTTTTCAACCAACAGCGGTGGCGATCGAAGAACTGTACAGCCACTACGAACGACCTCGCACAGCGATCGTCATGGGACACGCCAGGGGTGTCATTTGCCTGGCAGCAGCCCAAGCAAAACTACCTGTGTTCCATTATGCTGCGACTCAAATCAAGAAATTGCGAACCGGCAACGGCCGAGCCCCGAAAGCACAAGTACAGCTCGCCGTCTGTCAGGAATTCGCCTTGGCACAAGCACCTGAGCCACCCGATGTGGCAGACGCTCTGGCTATTGCACTGTGCCACTCTTTTATGGAAAAAAACGCATTGCATCAGCAACACATTATTACCGATTCCTCCAACCAGTCACCTTCCCAGGCTCGTTCAAGATGACATAGCGTCACGGTCTACCACCCGACCATCAAAACCGCGTAACAGCAATCGCTGTTCCTGATTTAGCTCTCTAGAAAAACACAGGTATTTTGTCGTGATTACCAGGATTCACGGAAAACTGCTCCGCGTTGGAGAAAACACAGCGACCCTGTCATGTGCTCCATTCGACTACGAAATTCTCGTACCTGAGTTTGCCCGCCGGCAGCTCGAAACTGAAGTCGGCCAAGAAATCCACCTGCACACAGTCCACTACCTGGAAGGTAATCCGGCCCAGGGCCGCCTGACCCCTAGACTGGTCGGGTTCACCAGCGATGTGGAGCGTGAATTCTTTGAGTTATTCTGTTCCGTGGACGGAGTCGGCGTACGCAAAGCGTTGCGTGCCATGGTCCGTCCCGTGCGCGAAGTCGCTTCCGCCATTGGCAATCAGGACGCCAAGGCGCTCGCCTCACTTCCAGGCGTCGGCCCAGCAACCGCCGAACGTGTGATCGCTAAACTACGTCGCAAAATGGCAAAATTCGCGTTACTGGTTGACGTCAGTCAAGCGAGTCACACAGCGGACGTAGAACAAGATGTGGTGGAAGAAGTTTTCCAAATACTGGTACATCTCGGACACTCTGAAAACGACTCTCGCAAATTGCTCGACTCGGTTTTGGCCAAAGAAACGTCTTTCAAGGACGTCGACAGCATGTTACAAGCCGTGTATAGCAGCTCTGAAAAACCTTGAGCGGATTGCATTGGTAAATCAGCTCAAGACTACTAATACATCGTCCTGTTTCTCAAGCTCCTGTTACCGATTTCGTCCCAACAAGTCCTCTCTGATCGAACGCTATGGTCCGCGAACCCGTGATCGACGGAAGCAACCGCTCGGGTGAAGATCCTGAACGCGATTTGCGCCCCAAGCGCATCGATGAGATGGTCGGCCAACATGAAGTCATCGCTCGCTTACGGATTGCGATCGAAGCAGCACGCGTACGCGGAGAAGCACTGGGCCATCTATTGCTAGATGGCCCACCAGGACTGGGAAAAACAACTTTCGCCACCTGCATTCCGCGCGAAATGCAGGTGGGAGTCCAGATGACCAGCGGCGCCATCTTGAAAGCGCCTCGCGATTTGGTGCCCTACCTGACAAATGCAGAGGAACACTCGGTTCTCTTCATCGATGAGATACACCGCATTCCCAAGATCGTCGAAGAATACCTCTACACGGCAATGGAAGACTTTCGCGTCGATATCATTCTCGGCGATGGAATCAATGCTCGCACACACAATCTGTGGATCAAGCCATTCACTCTGATCGGTGCGACCACCCGCTCTGGAATGCTTACAGGGCCGCTGCGAGATCGATTCCAAATACGCGAACATCTCGGTTTCTATAGCGACGCAGAGCTAACACAAATCATCGTCCGCAATGCAACCCAGCTAAACACTGACATTGCACCCCAGGCAGCTGACGAAATCGCTCGCCGCAGTCGCGGTACGCCACGCATTGCCAATAATCGCTTGCGTTGGGTACGCGACTACGCACAAACGAAAGCGGATGGTATCGTCACGATGGACGTGACCGGCGCGGCACTGGAAATGCTAGGCATCGATAAAACGGGCATGGATTCGCTCGACCGTGAATACCTGCAAACAATGATTCGTGTGTTTGAAGGAGGTCCAGTCGGAATCGATGCACTCGCGCACACGATGAACACATCCAAGGATACGCTCGAAGACGAAGTCGAGCCATTTCTATTACGCAACGGATTTGTCGTACGCACTCCACGCGGGCGCATGGTGACAAATAAAACATACGAGCACCTGCAAGTACTGCCGCCGGAATCAGGAGTCGCTTAAGCGGTGCAAACGGCGCCCGACTAACTCCACCGGCAATCGGAGCGGTCACCCCAGCGGCCAATCCCAAAGAAGCTGCACGACGACACCAGACGTCTTCCAGACATCTAAATTAATGAGGCTAAGTCTCAACAAGGCAAGGTGCGACAACACCACACTTGCGCCTCCGCTCGTACCCCTCTATAGATTTACTGATCGGCCGCGCGAGTCCAATTCGGCCTGGACTTAGAGCCGACACTCGTTATGATGCCACCAAGAATCGGGAAGCGAATCAGGTGAAGCAATAGCAAACGAACTCCCCTTGAGAAAGCGTGAGCAATTCAATGGATCCAGCGAAAATGATTGACCGACTGAATGAAGTGCTTCGTCACGAATGGACTGGACTGGCGCAGTACGCGCAAGCCAGCTTTGTCGTCAGTGGGTTGTGGCGAGAAGTCTACGCGCAGATGTTCTGGGGCAGCGCACAAGAGTGCCTTGTGCACGGCCAACAGATCGGCGAGAAAATCGTCTCTCTGGGCGGCATTCCGACGGTCGAGCGCAATGCGATCAAGCAATCGAATGAGATTGAAGAAATGCTGGATTTCTCACTCGACTTTGAAAAGACCGCCGTCGATCACTACGTGGGAGCCATTCAATTAGCAGAAGAAACTCCTGAAGACAGAGCTCTCGTAATCCTGCTGGAAGATATCCTGAAGCAAGAGCAACAAGGTGTCGACGACTTGGGAAAACTACTTCGCGATCACCGGCAGACGTCAATCAACATCGACAAGAACTCGATGGCCGGTTAAAGATGGCAAACCGCCAAGAGCGAACGCTCACCCTGACGCGCCGTGTCAGGGTGGAAGGCGGGCCGCATTAAAAGTCTCCCCTTGGCCGTCTGTATTGAACACCGCGAAGTACCGCTGCGCACGCAACCAGCCGCAGCACAACAGGGCCCCATCCTGCTGGAAATCAGGCTGAGTCTGCACGCGCTATACGAGGCTGCCAATGTCCCTCTGGCGCCTTGCGGAATTTGGCAGGCAACCGCGGCTTTCCCTGCGAAACGCCCAAGACATTGCGTAAATCGGCAACCTGGCGAGGGCTCATCTCGACCGAGCTCTGGGTAAACCAGCCTACCCCTTCACCCCATGATTGCTGTCGCAATTCAAGCGTGTTCGGCCCCATGCCTTGCGGGCACAGGACAATCACTACGCGGTCATCCTCGGTCTGCCCTGGCAGAGTGCTGATGATGGTTTCCTGCTGCATCTGTTCCACGCTCACCACAAACAGGGCCCTAATTGAGTCTCAGTATCAAACTATTCTAAGCCCCCCCCAATAATTGTCAACGAGCCCCCTGCCCTTTCACTGGGAAACGATCAAGAAACAAAAAACGACCACGTCTACACGTGGTCGTTAAAAGGATCCTAATTGAGAACCGGGTCCTCAAGCAAAGAGATGCGTCAGTGCCTCTGCTTTAACGAGTTCGCGTGGCTGCTTGAGATGGTTCAGAACGATACTTTGTGGGTTGATCCCAGTAGCGTGATAAATCGTGGCCAATAGCTCAATTGGATGCACCGGATCGGTCTTCGGAGCCGAGGCGGTCTGGTCTGACTCGCCGTGCACGTAACCACGTTTAATACCTGCCCCTGCCACGACAGCTGTGTAACAGTAAGGCCAATGGTCACGACCATCGTCAGTGTTACTGTTTCCGGAGGTACTCACACCACGTTGCGGACTGCGCCCAAATTCACCCAGGCACACCACTAATGTCTCATCCAACATGCCTCTTTGATCAAGGTCTTCGATCAAAGCAGACAAACCGGCGTCCAACATTGGACTATTTTCATTTTTCATACGAGCAGAAAGGCCCTGATGAACATCCCATGAATGTCGATCTGAATTCGCCACCTTTGGCCAAATCACCTCAATCACTCGTGTGCCAGCCTCTGCCAACCGCCGTGCCAACAAACAGCATTGCCCAAACGTGTTCCTTCCATACCGATCACGGACAGTATCTGACTCTTTGTCCAACGCAAACGCATTCCGCGCCTTACCCGAACTGATCAAAGTCAACGCCGACTTGTAGTATTCGTTGAGGTCATATTTCCCGACCGCGCGATCGACTTCAGGAAGCCCCTTATTGATCAGGTCTCGCAGCCGAGCTCGCCGCGCCAAACGGTACCGCGACACCTCATCACGCAACTTCAGATCATTAACGTTAATCTTGTCCATCTTGTTCTGGTCCAGATCATCGCCTGGTGGGAACAAGTAATACGGATCGTAAGCGCGTCCCAGGAACCCGGCAGTTCCCGCTTTGTTAACCACGTTACTCTCTTGGAGCGGACGAGGCATCATTACAAAGGGCAGCATCGGAGTTTCAGGTGGCTTGATCCGTACAATATTCGAACCAAAGTTGGGAAAGTCCTTAGGCGAGGGCGGCTCTAATTGGCCCGATGGACTGACCTTGTCTGCCGTGTAGCCGGTGTGAAGTTGATAGATGGCCGCGGTGTGGTTGAACAAGCCCACAGGGGTATAGCTCATGGACCGAATCATGGTGAACTTGTCGTTCACCTTTGCCAACTTGGAAAGGTTTTCCGTGTAATGCACACCAGGAAGCTGTGTCGGTATGTTTTTGAAAACACTCTGTACATTGTCGGGGCAATTTTCCTTTGGATCCCATAGGTCCAAATGACTTGGTCCCCCTTGCAGGTAAAGCATGATGACCCGTTTGGCCTTGTTCCAACCAGGGCCGCCAACGGAACCTTCATTGGCGGAAGCAGCCTGCAGCTGAAGTACCTGCCCCAGGCCCATTCCCATGAGCGCAGATCCACCAACACGAAGAATATCTCGGCGTGTCGAACCCAAATGGCGGTCACAAAGGTCCTTACCAGGTTGGCCAGGAATACAGAACATCGTGTCCCTCGGTTCATTCATGTGGAGAAAAACAAGTTCTGCGTGCGTCGCGTGTGGCACATCAGCAGAACTGTCAAAACAGGTAGCAACAGTATACTGAGTCGGCCGCTCGTTTGTCAATCTTGCGTCAAACCGAAAACGCCTTAACCAGAGGTATTAAAAGGACTTGGGAGAATACTTCCAGGGCCGGATGACGTCTGCCCTCCCCAATACCGCTGAACCACCGGTAAAGAAGCGGCAGAGCCGGGCTGTGAACCACTTCGCCAGG
>CAZITS010000100.1:9346-11430 GCA_964542185.1 uncultured Pirellulaceae bacterium | reverse complement strand
TGAACAAGCTCTTGTCTTTAAGCTGCACCGTGAAGGGCCAGCCGATGGGGGTCGAGAGATTGATGCGAGATGCTGTAGTTGTTTCCGCGCCCCTTGGCGAGCAGTGTCTCCCACCGCCCGGACCATCTGTCGACACGAAACCAGGCTGAGACAGTGATACTGGCATCCCGAGTTTCCAGGTCAGGACTGCTGGGAATGGCAACACAATTGCTGCCATCCAGGACAATGCCTTTGCCGAAGTAGCCTGCTGCAAAAGCCGGTTTCCCCACGAACGTTCCTGCATCCCGTGCGATCCCTCCCGGTGCGGGATCGGCCAGTGTTCCATTCAATGGCCAGTAGGAGACCAGTTCACTGTCCGGGGCCGACAGGCGCAAGTCGACCACAGCACACTCCACACGAGAAAGTCCATAATCGGACCTCGGCAGGGTCGTGGAAGTGCAGGTGACCAGTTAAATTCAACGGTGCCTGTGTACGGCATAATGATTCCTCGTATCTACGCTGGCTGCAGCGATTGCTACTTGCGTCTCTATTTTTTTTCAGTTCCTGGTCAGGTTTTGCGGCCCGCTGATGTTTCAGTTGCTTCCATGGCACTTTCTGAAAATGACATCTTGAAAATATTGCCCGCCCGTCCGGTCCTTTTGACAGAAAACGAGAGATTGTGACAACCACACCAACCTCTGAGCAATTGCACGCGGACGACGTTGCCGCGATTGATGAGTTACGACAGGCGTACCAGCAACTGTGTGACGAGTTGGGCAAGGTGATTGTGGGGCAACAAGCGGTCATCGAACAACTGGCGATCTGCTTGTTCGCCCGCGGTCACGCCCTCTTGATGGGGGTACCCGGCCTGGCCAAAACATTGCTCATTCGTCGGCTGGCTGAAACGCTGGATCTGAACTTCAGCCGCGTCCAGTTTACTCCTGATTTGATGCCCATGGACATTACGGGGACGGACATTCTGCAAGAGTCCGCCTCGGGGCGTCGCGAATTTGAATTTGTCAGGGGGCCGCTGTTTGCGAATATTGTGCTGGCCGATGAGATCAACCGTGCTCCTTCCAAGACGCAAGCGGCGATGCTGGAAGCGATGCAAGAATACCACGTGACCGTCGTCGGCCGGTCCTACACCTTGGACGAGCCGTTTTTTGTGCTGGCGACCCAGAATCCGATTGAACAGGAAGGCACCTACCCGTTGCCCGAGGCCCAGCTTGATCGATTCATGTTCATGGTGGAAGTCGATTATCCGCAATTGCAGGAGGAGATTGCGATTGCCCGAGCGACGACAGGTGCGCAGCTGCCTGCACTGGAGCATGTTCTGGACGGTCCCCGGGTACAGGCGTTTCAGGAGCTGGTACGGCGGGTTCCGGTGCCTGATCATCTTTACGAGTTTGCTGCGCATCTCGTACGACGGACGCGACCTGGCGATGAAGAAACACCAGACTGGATCAAGCCTTTGATCAACTGGGGCGCCGGTCCCCGCGCGGTCCAGTATCTGATCCTGGGAGCGAAATCGCGGGCAGCGTTGCTGGGCAGTTACATGGTTCGTCTGGAAGACGTGGTGGCGGTTGCCGAGCCCGTCTTGATGCACCGGGTCATTACCTCGTTCGGTGCGGAATCCGAGGGTGTTGACAGTCGGCAGATCGTTCGCCGCCTGGTCGATGAGCTCGTTAAGGAAGGGTAGATCGACGGTGGCAGCGAACGCGAACAGACACGACTTTATCGATGCCCGCGTTCTGGCCCGACTCGCGGGTTTGGGATTGCACGCCCGCATCCCCATGTTGGGAAGTGTTTCCGGCCGTCACCGCAGTCCGATCCGAGGTTCTAGCCTGGAGTTTGCCGAATACCGTAAATATGTTCCCGGTGACGATACCCGGCGGATGGACTGGCGCGCCTGGGGCCGCTCGGACCGTTTCTATATCAAGGAATTTGAAGCAGACACGAATCTGCGGCTGTGCTTGATTGTCGATACCAGTGGATCGTTGAATTTTGCCGTCAACGGTATCGCCAAGATGGATCATATGAAATCACTGGCAGGAACATTGGCCTACCTCACGTCGCATCAGGGTGATGCGGTTGGTCTGTACTGT
>CAZITS010000100.1:0-9336 GCA_964542185.1 uncultured Pirellulaceae bacterium | reverse complement strand
TCGGCCCAAGCGCAACGCGGCACACTTGCGGGTGGTGCTCGACCAGCTGGCGGCGATGAAGGCGGCAGGTGAGACGGGGCTGGCCCAATCCCTGCACGAGGCGGCCGAGAGTATCGGTCAACGAGCGCTGGTCGTGGTGGTGTCGGACTTGTACATCGAACCTGAGGTGCTTAACCGTTGCTTCCAGCATCTGCGTTATCGCAAGCATGATGTGGTGGTGTTTCATCTTTTGGACCAGAGCGAAGTGGACTTTAATTTTGATCGGCCAACACGGTTTCTCGATCTGGAGGGAGGCGCTCCGATCATGGCTGATCCTAGTTTGATCGCGCAGCAATATCAGCAAGCGATTACCAGTTATCTGGCTGACTTGGGGACCGTGATGCGTGATGCAGCGGTCGACTATCATCGCGTCAATTTGAGCGACCCGGTGGACGAAGTATTGGCACGTTTTCTCGTGGGAAGAAAACCCAAGACGAAGAAATAGCTCCTCGTTGGATCCACGTGATCTGAATGCAACCAGTATGACCTTTCTGCAGCCCCTGATTCTGATCGCTCTGCCTTTGATGGCCTTACCGATCCTGATTCATCTGATCAATCAGCATCGTCATCGCACGGTACCCTGGGCGGCCATGATGTTCCTGGTGAGTGCCAAACGCATGAACAGGGGGATGGCTCGTTTACGCTACATCCTGATTATGTTGTTGCGGATGGCGGCAGTGGGCGCGGTCATTTTTGCTGTCAGTCGACCGTTGGCCAGTGGCTGGCTGGGCGGTGTCGGCCTGGGCAAGCCGGATGCCACACTGGTGCTCTTGGACCGTTCCGCCAGTATGGAGGTGCAGGACCTGCAAACGGGTGAGTCGAAGCGATCCACGGCGCTCCAGAAACTGGCTGAATTGCTCGAAAAGCGCGACTACGGTAGCCAGTTGGTGCTGATCGATAGCGCCAGTGGGCGGGTCCAGTTGCTGGAGTCACCACGCGCGCTGCTGGAGCTGCCTGTGACCGAGGCGACGGCGACCAGTGCAGATATTCCTGGGATGCTGGAGCAAGGCCTGGCCTTCCTGAGCGCGAACGAATCAGGTCGCGCCGATATCTGGATTTGCTCGGATTTGAGTGAAAACGATTGGGCTCCCAGCAGTGGTCGCTGGGCCGCGCTCCGCGCGCAGTTGGCACCTCTCAAGGGTGTGCAGCACTATTTACTTTCCTACGCTGAACAACCTCTGGGTAATGTTGCCGTGCGTGTCTCCAATGTGGTCCGCCGGCAACGCGGCAACCGAGCGGAATTGGTACTCGACGTGTTACTGAAAGTGACAGATCCAGGCACCCAGGCGGGTGATCCGCGGCGGGTGCCGGTGGAGTTCGAGGTCAACAACGTGCGTTCGGTGGTTGAATTGGAACTCGATCGCCAGGGTGCTGTCTTGTTGGGTCATCGGATTCCCATCGATGGCAAACTACGTTCCGGGTGGGGGTCGGTCAGTTTGCCGGGAGGTGTCAATCTTCTGGACAATCGTTTCTGTTTTGGCTTTTCCGAAATGCCTGATCGCAACGCGACCATTGTCACGGAAGATGCCAGGATCGGTGAAGCTTTTCGTTTGGGTCTGGCAATTCCGGCCGAAGCGGATCTCGAACAGGCTGCCCAGGTGATTGCCCCGGACCGAGTTGGCGAGATCGACTGGGAGACTACGGGTTTATTGATTTGGCAAGCACCACTACCCACCGGCCTGGTGGCGGAGCAGGTTGAGCAGTTTGTCGCGACTGGGCGCGTGGTGATGTTTTTCCCCACAGTCCAGTCACAGGAAGGACAGATCTTTGGCGCGCAGTGGGGCTCCTGGCAGCAGCTTGCTACGGAAGAGCAACGCCAGCTCTCGTGGTGGCGGAGCGATGCCGATTTGCTGGCCCACGTTGGAAGTGGTGATGCCCTGCCGCTCAGTGACCTGCGTACGTATCGGCATTGTACGATCGTTCACCCGCAACCCGAGGAGGTTGGTACGCCACTGGCGAGACTGGCCAATGACGTGCCCTTGCTGTTGCGCGCCCCTACCAAACAAGGCGCAGTTTATTTCTGTGGTACGCTGCCGACGGTCCAGTTTTCTACGTTGCAGCGCGACGCGGTGGCTTACTATGTACTGCTGCAGCGGGCACTGACCACCGGCAGCCGGGCGCTGGCCAGTGCGACGCAGCGGGACGCAGGGCCAACAGCGCTCTCTGACCATCGTTCCTGGGAATTGGTGGCGCCGGGTTCGGCGGGTCCCACACTCTCGGAGCGCGGTCTGCACGCCGGCGTTTATCAGCAGGGAGACTACTGGGCAGCCATCAATCGTGGCCAGGAAGAAGATGGTGCCCAGGTCGTGGCAGAGGCGACTGTGGATGGCCTGTTCACAGGTTTGTCCTATCGGCGTATCGACGATGCGGTGGGCGCTACTTCGTCCCTGGCCAGTGAGATTTGGCGCGCATTCCTGATTGCTATGGTCCTGGCACTGCTGTTGGAGGCGCTACTCTGTTTGCCGGAAACCAAAGGCGTTGTTGAATCGCCTCGCACTGTGGTAGCCAACCCAGTCAACGTGCAGCAGGCGGGGTCCGCGTGATGCAAACGCAGCAAGGCATTTCATTTTTTTCTTCCGCAATGGTCCTGACGTTGGGCCTGGTGGCGGTGATGGTCGCTGCCGCGCTGTGCTGGTTGGCATGGCATCGCACCGGCTATCGACGTTCCACAGGCCTGCTGGAATTGTTGCGGTTTGCGCTGGTGTGCCTCGTCGTGGCGACACTGAACCAACCGGAATGGCTGCAGACCCGCCCTCCCGCGCAGCGGCCAACGCTGGCGGTATTGTGGGACGAATCCAACAGCATGCAAACGCGCGACGTACTCACCGTGAGTGGAGATGCCGGACAAACCAGGAGCCGTGCCGAGGTGATTGCGCCTTTGATGTCTGCGGAGACCTGGAAACCAGATGCACAAGAATTGAATGTGGTTTTTGAGCCTTTCTCGTCGCAGTTGGAATTGGCCCAGGAGGCGACAGATCTCAACGCTGCTCTGTTGCAGGTGTTAGAGAACTATGCGAATCTGCGGGGTGTCGTCTTGCTCTCCGATGGCGATTGGAATACAGGACAATCTCCTGTCGAGGCGGCTACCCGGTTTCGCATGAAGGGAATCCCGGTGTTTGCGGTGGGGGTGGGCAGCCAGGTTCCGTTGCCCGACCTGGAACTTGTCAGCATGTCGGCGCCGACGTTTGGTGTGGCCGGCAAGCCGCTGCGAATTCCTTTTGTGGTACGCAATACGTTAGCCCAGGACCGCGAGGTCACCGTGATTCTGGACATCAATGATGAACCCGATGTCCGCCGTCAGGTGCGCGTGGCGGCAATGGGACAGACGCAGCAAACGGTGGTCTGGACGCCACCGGGGACCGGTGAGTATACGCTTACTCTGCGTGTTCCCCATGATGCCCAGGAACGGGTGCTGGACAATAATCAGATTTCTACGCCGATGACCGTGCGCCAGGAGCAACTGCGGGTACTGGTGGTCGAATCCTATCCACGCTGGGAATACCGCTACTTGCGGAATGCCCTGGAACGAGATCCGGGAGTGGAGGTGACCTGTCTGCTGTTTCACCCGGAGTTGCCGAAAGCGGGCGGTGGACGCGCTTACATCAAGGAATTTCCCAGCACCAATGAGTTGAGCCGTTTTGATGTCGTATTTGTGGGTGACGTCGGTGTGGGGCCCAAGCAACTCACGCTGGAGCAGTTACAAGATCTGCGGCAATTGGTCAGTGCCCAGGCGGCGGGTCTGGTACTGATCCCGGGTCGTACCGGTCGCCAGGAGTCGCTCCTCACGGGACCGCTGGCGGATTTGTATCCGGTGGTTCTGGACCCTGCCCGGATCTATGGAATTGGATCGCCGGCGCGCGGGCACTTTGCCCTCACGGAAGCAGGACAGCGGAGTCTACTGACTCGTTTGGAAGAGACCGATCAAGCGAACAGCAATGTGTGGCGCAACCTGCCCGGATTCAATTGGTACGCCGGTGTGCAGCGGGCCAAGGTCGGATCTGAGATTCTGGCGGTGCACGAACAGCAGGCGACTCCTGCCGGGAGGGTACCGTTAATTGTCACCAAGACGTACGGGACGGGTAAGGTGTTGTTTATGGGCACGGACAGCGCGTGGCGCTGGCGGGAAGGGGTTGAGGATCGTTACCACTATCGATTCTGGGGGCAGGTGGCCCGTTGGATGGCCTACCAGCGTCAGATGGCTGCCGGACAAGCAATGCGTTTATTTTTTTCACCCGATCGGCCACGTGTCGATGATGTGGTGACGTTGAACGCCAACGTGCTGGACAATCTGGGAGGACCGCTTGACCAGGGGACTGTGGTGGTGCAGGTCATTTCGCCTTCGGGAAAAACCCAGACGATTCGCCTGCAGCCAGGCGATCGCGATGCCTGGGGATTGTTCGTCGGTTCGCTGATCCCCAAAGAACCAGGGAACTACCGGTTGGTGGCCAGCAGTACCGAGACCGGTGAATCGGTGCAGGCGGACCTATCCGTCCAGGGGTTGCAGCGCGAGCGCCAGGGCCAGCTGGCCCGTTTTGATGTGCTCGATGAAATTGCCCGAATCACGGAATCCCGCCTGGTCCCAGTGAGCGAGATTCGTAGCCTACTGGACGAGCTGGCCACGCTGCCCGATCCTCCGCCGACGCTGCACCGTGTCCGTATCTGGTCGCATCCGCTGTGGGCCGGGCTGTTGATTTTGCTTTTGGGATTGTTCTGGACTGGGCGTAAGATGGTTGGTTCGATGTAGGAAGGTTGGGAGCAGAGGAATGACACGATGAGCCAGGTTCACCCGGATAGACAGCCTGCCCAGGATCCCGTCCGTCTGCCGCTGCGGATGATGGCCACCCTGAAGCTGTACCGTAAGCGGGTGTGGATGATCAAGCTGGCCGAAGGGGCGCTGGCGGCAGTATTCGGCCTGGCATTGTCTTACCTGCTGGTGTTTGGCTTCGATCGGCTTGGCGACACCCCGGCACTGCTGCGGGCAGTCATCCTGGCTGTGGGCAGTATCGGTATGGTGATTTTGTTTCCGCTCAAATACCACAATTGGGTCTGGAGTCATCAGCGCCTTGACCAGGTGGCACGATTGCTGCGCTACAAGTTTCCCCACTTTGGAGACCATCTGCTGGGGATTGTCGAACTAGCCCATGCCGATTCCCAGGAAGGTGCCAGCCGGGCACTGGTCGAAGCGGCCATGCAGCAGGCTGACGAGGAGTTAGAAAAACGCGACCTGAGTGATGCGGTGCCCTATCCCCGCCACCGGCGGTGGGCCTGGGCGGCTGGTGTTCCGCTGCTCGTGACGGCAGTCGTAATGCTCTTGATTCCCGCCGCTGGGAATAATGCCCTGTGGCGGTGGTTAATGCCCTGGCGGGAGATCGAACGCTATACCTTTGCCCAGCTGGAAAGCGATGCAGGTTTGCGCGTGGTACCATATGCTGAACCGTTCGAGGTTCGAGTGCGCCTGAAAAAAGAATCTCTCTGGCGGCCCGACTCGGGTAGCGCTCGTTTTCAGAACCAGCAACCGGTGGTCGCGCCGCGGGACGGAACCCTCTATCGTTTCCAGATCCCGCCGCAGACCGAAGAGGGGCAGGTCGCGCTGCGGGTTGGCGACGCCCGCCGCGGAATTCCGGTGGCACCGAAGATGCGCCCGTCACTCACGGCGCTGGTGGCGGAGGTGGATTTGCCCGCCTATCTGCAGCGCGCCGAACCGATGACCGCAGATGTGCGCGGTGGTGCCGTTTCACTGGTGCAAGGGAGCAGCGCGGTGCTGCAGGCGACCGCTTCACGCGATCTGGAGGCAGCGACGTTGAACGATCGCCCTCAGCAGGTTACTGGTCCGCGCGTGACGACTGAGCGAATTACCGTGGAAACGACGACCGAATACCGCTTGATGTGGCGGGATTGTTTTCAACTCGATGCCCGTCAGCCGCAGATCGTGCGGGTAGAAGCGACGCCGGATGCAGCTCCCACGATCGGTTTCAACCAGCTGGCGAATAATCGGGTCGTTCTCTCCACGGAGGTGTTGGCCTTTGAACTGCAGTCCAGTGATGATTTTGGCGTCCAGCGTGTGGGACTGGAGTGGGAGGGCATCGCTGACCCGGTCCATAATCCCGAGCCTTCACAGGGCGAGAAAGTGGTCGCCGCCGGTGCCCCCGATAGTGAGGCGCTGACCGCTGCCGCGACTTTTTCCGCGACCCGCGAGCAGGTCCGTCCGCAGAGTTTGCGGCTGCGGGCCTTTGCCGAGGATTATCTGCCCGATCGTGCACGGAGTTATTCGCCACATGTGATCCTGCATGTGCTCACGCCGGCCGAGCACCTCAAATGGTTAACCGACCAGTTGGCCCAATGGGCAGATGCGTCCAAAGAAGTGTACGACAAAGAACTTCAGCTCCATGAGGCGAATAAAGCGCTCATGAAGTTGCCTCCCGAGGCGCTCGATGATCCTGCGCAAAAAAAGCAAATCCAGAATCAGGCGGCAGCGGAAAAAGCGAATGCGGCCAAGTTGTCAGCGCTGATCGATAGCGGTGAACAGTTGGTCCAGGAAGCGACCAAGAACGAAGAGTTTGATCCCCAACAGCTGGACGCCCTGGCGGAACTGCTGAAGAAACTGGAGGAGATTGCCGGCGCGCAGATGCCGTCGGTGGCCGAATTGCTCGCGGCCGCGGCTGCCGCACCTGGTCAACCGGCGAATCCGCCCACCGAACCCCAGCTTCTAGGTGAACCGGGTGAGCCGGCCCAGCCGGCCAAACCTGACGGCGCGCCGCCCGAGGATCCGCTGGCAGTGCCTCCCGGTGGCAAAGACCTGGGACTGGAAAAGGCCGAAAAGTATGGCCCCAAAGCGCTGCATCCAGAAGGGCTGGATGAGGCACCGGAAGATCCCAACAAGCCGGGTGGGGAAGTCAACGTCGACAAGAGCCAGCAGCCCGACGGCAAGCCGGGTTACCTGCCGGCCAACCCGACGCCCCTGGTGCTCGACGTTGAATCCAGTTTCAACAAGCCCGAGCCGGCTGAAGATGCGCCCCAGGTCGTCGGTGGCTTGGGCATTCCCGTGACGGCACTCAAGGGGAGTGGCAAGGAGCCGGCCGAGGATGAACAACCCGAGGCCACGACCGCCGAACTGGTGATCGAAGCGGTCAGTGAGCAACAGGAACTGCTGGACGCGTTTGCCAGGCTGTCGGGTGAAATCAACAAATTGTTGATGGGATTTGAAAACAGCACTTTTGTCAAACGCCTCAAAGCGGCCTCGCGCCAGCAGATTGACCTGTCTGTGGAGCTCAATGACCTGGACGGTTTTGGCGTCGCTGCAAGTGCACCAGTCCAGCCGGTGCGCCAGCGCCTGGCGGATCGTGAAGTGGCGGCCGCCGCAGTGCTCGTTACGCTTCAGGAGGACATCAGCGCCTACGCGGACCGGAAACCCTCTCCGAATTACACGCGGGTGCTGCAGGCCATGCAGAACGCAGACGTGGCGGGCCAGTTGCGGGAGATTGCTGCAGCTGTCACGAAGAACGCAGTCGGGCAGTCGACGATTGATGCCGAGTTCTGGGCCGATACGCTGGACCGCTGGGCCGAAGAGCTGGTCGACCCGCTCGGTGATCCGCCGCCGCCTGCAGAGGGGTTAGTCGAGTTACCGAATTTGACTCCAGAGATTGTTTTGGAAGTTTTGCGGATTATCAACCGGGAGATTCAGTTACGCGAAGAGACACGTGAGCTCCATCAAGCGGTGGGCGGGCTGGAGCGGGAGGTGTACCAAAAGCGCGGTTTGGAAATGAGCAAGACCCAAGCCGAGCTGGCCACCGGGTCACGCGAACTGGTGGAGCAGATCAAACAGTTGCCCAAACAAGACCACCCGATGATGCAGAAGACGATCCAAAAACTGACCGACGCGGCAGAGATCATGGATGAAGTCGCCGACCTGCTGGCCGTTCCCCAGACCGCTGCCCCGACGGTGGCCGCCATCCAGGAGGTGATTGAAACCTTGCTCGAAACCGCGCGGATTCCCAACGCGCCGATGGTCGTCAAGGCACCCCCCGCGACGGCGCCGGCTCTGCTGTTGATGGGGATTGGCAACGATGAGCGGAAGGCAGCCATTGAAAAACGCAGCGTCAATCAATCGACAGGAAAAACCGGGCGTAAATTGCCGGAGGAATACCGCCAGGGCTTGGACTTGTATTTGAACGTCCTGGAGGGGAAAGCGGTGGAGTGATTCGTTTGATTCCAGGTAGGCCTTCAACACGAACCGATTCACAGTGAGCCAATCACGTTGGGGATGAGGAGATGAACATGCGGCAAGGAACGATCTTTTCCATCTGCCTGTCGCTGACCGTACTGCTGGCCATTGGGTTTTCCCAGCAGCCGGAGCGGGCGTCTGAGGCGGAGAAAAACGATCCGGCTGTCGTTGTGGTCCAAGCCCGGCTGGAGGGTTTTCTGCCGCAGGTCATTGCCAGTCTGACGACTCGCTATCAGCTGGGTACGGCAGCAGGGATACCTCTTGGCCAGACGCTGCGCGAGTCCATCGCCACGGCGCTCAAGCAACCGCAGGTGGCAAAACGTCTCACGGCGGTCTCCAGTACCTACGAGGCGGATGGCAAACTGCTGGAAGTGTTGCTGTCCCATCCTCCGTGCCGGGCGGCTTTGGCCCGACATCTCAGCCCCGCACAGTTGCAGGACTATGTGCAGTTCATCAACCGCTGGGGGAGGCGGGGCCGGCAGGCCGCGGCCCGCCGGATGACGGCCTGGCTGGACGGGCGGTTATTGTTGTCGGGCGCACAACGCCAGCAGGTTGAGCAACTGCTGGTCCGTTCGACGCAGGAGGATCTGGTGGACCTGTTGTGGAGCGAGCCGGCTGCGTGGCAGCCGCTCCATGATATCCACGGCCGTGCTTCTTTTCTCTCTCGTTTGTCTCGCGAGTCGGGGAAACAGTTGACTGCAATTCTTTCGCCGACGCAGACCGAGCTTTGGCGTTTGCTGGTGGCGCCCCGGCAAACAGTCCAGCCATGGTGGGGCCAGCGAAAGGTCGGGAACCGCGCTGGCAAGCAGCAGGAAGTGGATCAGCGGGCGATTTGGTTCCGCCAGGAGCAGGTGGAAATCCAACAGGCGCTCAAGAAGGGTGTGCTCAGCCGCCAACAGGCGGAACAGAAACTGGCTGACGTGAAGCGGCAGCTGTTTGAGGACGAAGATGAAGACCAGGTTGAGGATGCGGAGCGGCGGCGCGAGTTCCGGCAAGGGCAGTTGAAGATCGAGCGGGCGGTGCAGGCAGGGGAGCTGACACGGCAAGAGGCGGTGCGGGAGCTGGCGAACTTGCAG
>CAZITS010000099.1:0-11470 GCA_964542185.1 uncultured Pirellulaceae bacterium | reverse complement strand
GATGCGCTGCCATCACGTCAAAGTTCTCCCGTCTGCGGGAATCACCGGAGCCGGTTTACTGCCGCCGGCCCGTATTCCCTCAGCTCTCTGATCTCCGCGGCCGTCAAATCTCGATTGAAGATCGCGATTTCATCGATCGCCCCGAACCCAAAATCACCGGCGAGATGCTTCCCCGAGCCGATGACAAATGGGCCACCATTGGGATCTGCTTTGGGCAATCTCTTGTTGCCAGCAGTTACACCATCAATAAAAAAAGTGACCGTACGCTTCCCGTCATGTGTCACCGCCAGGAAGGTCCACTCGTTCGTGAGCAGGACCCTCCTATCCGCAAAGACGGTTCCATTGTCGTTTCTATAATCAAACCTTCCGTCATTTCTGACCCATGTCGAATAGTGGTCCGGGTCGGTTACATCGACGGGGCGTTTTGTCATCAGTGGTGACCAGGAAGCACCCTGGCCATCCCACCGCAGCCAGAAACTGAGCGTGTGAGCTCCCATGCTATTCAGGCTCGTACTCGGACGGACATCAACAAAGCCATTAGTCTGGGCCCCGTGGAAACGCAGCGCTTTGCCGCGCTTTCCAGCCTCCCAGGTCGGTTTGCCGTTGATCGTACCGTTGTTCCTGAAGCGTGAATGATCCTGAACGAGAACTCCCTTTCCTTCATCAAGGGGGAGATGAAGCACCAAAGACGACTTTCTCTCACTGCGGCGCGCCGAGAGAGGAAATACCATCAACAGGCTTGCACCCAGGCAGGCCACAAATGCGGTGCTCGTTCGTCTCACACGCCAGCCCCCCCTTTTTGGTCAGGCTCTACGTTGGCTGCCTGCATCTTTCCGTTATAGGACACCGCGGAAAGGGACACCAGGAGATTTCCTTGCTCTTTCCCATGGCGTTGTACCGATCCGGCCGACGCCGCTCCCGCTGCTGATTTTATTCCTGCCCAACACCCTGCACCACTTCACCTGGCTCTGTATCGTAGGCGTCTGGGACCGCCTACCGAGGGGCCTGCGCATGAAACATCGGTAGCCCCTGGAATTCAGGCAGTCGCAACCACAGCACCGACGCAAAGTGAAGGCTGTGGACATCGTATCCGCAGCCTGATCGATGGTGTTCTTCCGCTGGAAAGCAAGGGGGAAGCGCTAGTGTGACAGCAATGACCGCGTACCCCAGAGTAATCGAGTACCACAAACTCGGGTCACTTGATTTGCTTGGATCCGTATCCCCGCCACACCCACTCGATTGCATGTGGCAAGAATTGCGCCTTGGCATTGCCAATACCATGGCCTGAACCGCGACAAAACAGATATTGATACTCATAGCCTTTGGTCTTGAGCACTTTGGCCATCTGGTGGTTCGCTTCGACCCAGTCGTGCATGCCGTCACGCATGACATTCGGGTTGAGTAGATCCCGATCGCCCACGGAGATAAACAGACGAATCGGCTTCCTGGGACTCTCGGGAATGATCGTTTTGTGAAACCCCCAGGCGCCGTCCGGGAACCTGGCATCAAAAGGCCATGCCTGATTCACGAAGGTACCTGAGGTCGTGAGCACGCGGCGGTAAAGATCTGTACGAAACCAGGCCATGATGAGCGCCGCCGAACCACCGGAACTGGACCCCATCGCTGCACGGCCTTCGGGATCTCTGGTCAACTTCACCTGGCAGTTCTGCTCGACACGTGGGAGCACCTCGGTTTCGATGTACTCGGCGAACAGCCCCGACATATTGTCATACTCTTTGCCGCGCTGATGACCTTGAGCATCCCCGCCGCCGTTCGCAATCTGGATAAGAATGATCGGGGGAATCCGCTTCTGGGCAATCAAGTTGTCGAGAATTCGCGGCAGGCCCATGTTGGGCTTTCCTTTGGGACCGTCATGGCTGACCATAAACGGAGATTCGCTGCCGGGCTTGCGCTGTGCAGGAATGTAGACGGTGATCTGCCGCTTGTAGTCGATCTCGTGCGTGTCGACGATGAGAGTTTTTGGGTTTTTCGGATCGACCGTACCAAATTTCTTACGGGCAATCCCCGGGTTATAAATCCTGGTCTCTTTTGAATCGATCGTAAACTGCTGTACCTTGCCCTGCGGAACCCCCTCGACCATCTTGCGCTCAGGAGCGGGTACATACTTCGGCCCAATCACAAAATTATCATACGCATCAAGCGGTGGGCTTACGCCGGGCTTCAACACCTTGAAAGGCGGCGCACCGGGGGCATCAAATTGGCGCACAGGCGGCGCCGCCAAAGCAGTTGCTAGAAACATCAACGTGCAAATCAGAAAAGTTGCCGATAACTTCGACATAAGACATCCTCGCAAGAAATGTGAATTCGTCATCGGTGCATTAGAAACCAATGCTCCGGAAGCTGACGCTCCAGCTGCTCGTTGTAACAGGATAATGTGACGTTCCACTTTTTGCGAACCGCGGCAGGACGAAAACGCATGAAAGAGCAGTTGTTCCTGGAACAACTCGATGCCGCGGATCACAAACATCCAAGTGTCGCCATCAGCTCACTCGCCACTTCCACTTTCTGGAGCTGCCTGCGGCGCAGGGCCGTCCAGGAGGCGTTTGAGTTTCAATACCGCGGTGTCTGGACTTGTCACCAGCTGTCGCCCAGGAACGGCAGTGATCAAGCGCCGAGACCGTCCCATTGAATGTTGGGCAAGCATTAAGGCTTGACAATCCACTAAATCATTGGCGGCTTCGGCAACCAGGGCATCGTGCCGGGCCGAATCCCCACCGCGCAAAGCATCCATTGCCCCCACTACAAGCTGGGACCGAAGTGTGAAAGTGAGACCGTGTGTATCGGCGAAGTCTGCCACGTCGCGTTCGATCGCGACGATCGTGTCGGGCACGGTTGCCAACAGCCCCAGACCATTACCCGCCGCAAACGCGGCTTCGATCATCGCTTCGTAGGCGGTGAGCACTGGAACGCGCATCCTGGTACGCACGGTTTCTACAGATTTGCTGAACAGGGAACCAGAAAACAGGATTCCCTGGGCCCCGCTCTGGACGCTGTACTCCAAAAGTGCCGCAACGCGCCGCGTGATTTCTTCCGTCTCGCAGCCCCACCGCGCATAGTCGGTATAGAGAGACTCATCACAGAGGTTGACGACTTCCGCTGCGGGCCAATTCTGGGAGAACGCTGCTTCGATCGGTGCGATGGAAGCCGTGAGCGCATGTACGGCGCTGATGCGAATCATTGTCATGGGTCGTCGCGCTCGAGCAGACCACCGCCTATCTGCGCAGACAGGCCGCCATCGACGAGCAATTCCTGAGCGGTGATATACTTCGCTTCGTCAGAGGCCAGAAATACAGACGCATAGGCGACGTCCCAAGCGTCTCCCATGTGCCTCATGGGCACGTTGGCCGCGCGATGCTTCCGCATCTGATCCAGGCTCGAGTAGTACTCAGTCGTTATCTGATAGATACGCGGTGTGTCCATGAGACCAGGGTGGATGACGTTCGCACGGATGCCGTACTTTGCGTACTGCAGGGCCATAGCACGCGTAAAATGACCGACAGCTGCTTTTGACGTCGAATAGGAAATGTAGTCGTGCCCGGTCCCGCGAACACCGGCGATCGATCCGATATTGATGATTGCCCCGGATCCCTGCTCCTGCATGATCGGCAATACACATTTGCAGGTCAGGAACAGACTCTTCAAGTTTGTATCCATCACGCGATCCCAGCTCTCTTCCGAAGCTTCCACGGGACCGCCTTTTTCGTTGATCGCAACATTGTTGTGCAAGATGTCGACGCGGTCATAGCGGTCCATCACACGTTGTACCACAGTCTCTACATCGGACCGGCTGGTCACATCAGCCGCCATGACGGCGCAGTCGTTTCCCTCCTTGACCACGTAAGAACGGGTCTCTTCCGCTTTGTCCAAATCGATGTCGACGGCGACAACACGAGCACCCTCACGCGCGTAGGCCACGGCGGTGGCGCGGCCGTTGCCCCAGATATCGTGTTCGCATTCCACCTGACCAGCGCCGAACAAAAGCGCAACTTTGTTTTCTAGACGACGTGAAATGAGTACCTCCTGACAGTCCTTTGTCGCTCGAGAGCTCTGGACGAACTGATTGCAGCCAAAGGCCAACGCCCGCAAGTCCCCTGACCACGGTTCGGGCACCTGTACATTCTACGGTGAGCGTGACGACACGTCTTGGGGGAGAACAACGAGACCTGTATGCATTAAGCGTAACCTTCTAATGGAACGAAATAGCGCTGATTTACGCGGAAAGTTGCAGAGCCTATGTTGGTGCTATCTGGGATATGCCAACAGAAACCGATAGAGCCCACGATAAGAACCTGCGAGGTGCGTGCGAGCATGAGTTTCATCCAGTAGTAGCGTGAGGCCAGACTACCATGTCCGATGAGTATGTCCCCACATTTGAAAAGCTATGGGTTACCCTGCGTGCAAAGTGGTGCAAGACCCACGACTTGGGCGGAGCCCTGGCATTTACCGGCGATCACGTGAAGATTGATTTCTTCCATCGTGTCGTGCAGATCAACGTAGACGAAACACGCGTCGATGAGTTGATTGACGACGCGCTCCAGCTCTTTCAGTCCAAGCGTTTTGCCTGCGCGTTCACACTCTCGCCGCTCGACCGCCCGGCTGGTCTTGCCAAACGCCTCGAACAGCGTGGCTTCACCCAGGGCATGCAAGCCTCGGCAATGGCATACGCCCCGTCTGCGAAGTCGTCTTCGCTACCTGCCATTCTGCACGCAGCGGCTTCGGAGGCCGACGAGTATGAGATTTGGTCAGATGTGATGTGCCAGAGTTTCGCTTTCCCGGCCGCGGTGGGACGAGTCGGCCGTTCGGTGCTACTTGCACCTGACGTGCGCCGTTATCTTGCACGTGTGGACGGTGTGCCGGCCGGCACCGCACTACTCTACTCTCAATTTGGCATGGGCTACATCGACCTCGTCGGCACAATCCCTCAGCACCGGCGCAAAGGAATTGCCTCTGCGCTGGTCGCACAAGCAACCGTTGACTCCGCCGCGCTGGGCAACCAGTGGACATCGCTCGAGACGACGACCGGCAGCGCTGCAGAGCACCTGTACAAGCGGCTGGGATTCCGTACCGTCTACCATCGTCAACGCTACACGTACACGATCGGCGATTCTGGGTAATTCGTCCGTAGCACACACAGATCGACACCTTGTTTACCTCTGAGTCCCTACCCGACACGCACACTACCGACCTGGCAAACCCGACCCTGAAAAACGCGCAGCAGTTTTTATATTGGTGGTGTCTGCCTGCACCAACCTAAGGAGCCACACATGAAATACCTGCTGGGTTTGCTGCTGGTGACAGGGGTGACAGGATGTGGGAATCGGGAACACGGTGCCCTCAAGGATCTCGGGGCCAGGATTCAAACGAGTCCCAACGGGGATATTTCGATTCGACTCGAAGACACTCGGGTCTCGAACACGGATCTCGAACATCTTAAAGGCCTGGCAAAACTCCGGTCACTGTCCCTCAACAACACCCAAATCACGGACGTGGATTTGGCGCAGCTCAAAGGACTAACAAACCTCTCTTATCTTTATCTGAATAACAACCCAATTAGCGATTCGGGCTTGTCGCATCTCAAAGGCCTGAAGAGTCTCTCTTACCTTTACCTCAACAATACTCACATCACTGACACGGGCCTGGAATGTCTACAGGGCCTACCGACACTGACCAGAATTCACCTCAACGACACCCACGTCACGGACCTGGTCCTGGAGCAGCTCAAACAAGTAACGGCATTTGAACTTGCCGGGACGCAGATCACTGACGCAGGTCTCGCACAGCTCAAAGCACGGCCAGTGTGTGAGTGGCTCCATCTCGGCAAAACCGATATCACTGATGCAGGTCTACAGCATCTCGAAAACCTGACCATGCTGGCATATCTGAACCTCAGGATGACCGCGGTCACTGACGATGGACTCAAGTACCTCAAGAAACTAACCAACTTGACAGTCCTCTTCCTCAACGGGACCAAAGTCACCAATCAGGGCATCGCCGAGCTAAAGCTGGCATTGCCGAAGTGCAAAATTATCCACTAGCCACTCGCCCTGCACGTCACGTACGGGAAGCGAGTCATAAAACGAGGGCAAATTCCACCTGTGATGGGACAACCCGGCGTTACACGCCAGACCTCCTATTGGTGCCGCTGGATACGCCTACCGAAGGAGCTGCACAACAAGCGGCTTCTGGGGCGGCTGCTGGTCGAACAGGCCGAGAGACTATCAGGGCCTTGGTTTCTTTAGGTTTGGATATTGATAACATGGATCGCTTGCCAGCAGGTCATCAACAACAGGGAGGGCAAGGTGGCGGTCATCACATGTCATTGCGGAGAAATTGAGGTTCATTTTGCAACGAGTAAACCTCTTTTCCGACTGATCTGCTGCTGCGACGATTGCAACGCCATCCTGCACTGGGCTGCCTGGAAAGGTGGCCGCACTGTATATCCTGCGCATCAGGGCGTAGACAAGATCTATCTTCAGAACAGCCTTAAAGTTGTCCAAGGCGAAACCAATCTGCGTTGGGTGAAGATGACCCCGAACACAGTGTGTCTCCGAGGCGTTGCAACATGCTGCTACGCTTCTTTGTTCGTGGAGAACCTGTCAATCCTGGGCCCCAAGATCGTCTGCGTCGATGTCGACTATTGTAAGGTGACAGGGACTGACGTTTGTGACGTTACTGCTCAGATATTTGAGAAGGATGTCCCGTCCAATCGCAAGAACGCGGTTTGTGAAGGATTCCAAGGACCGCGTTTTGAGGCAGGTCCGGAGGAAACGGTGCGATGGCCTTCCGTGATACCGACCATACTCAAGGCGCAGACTGATGAACTGGTTGTTCCGGACGGCTTCGGATCGATCCGAGACGTTATCGAGAAATCGGTCAAGTCGTATGGTTGGATCCACCTGGAGGGCTACAACGCCTCCGGTACCCCACCAATCGATTTGGCTGGAAGCAATTAGGAGTCACGTCAGGCGACCAACGATAATCATGTGTCGCAAGAGATAACCCGATGACCAACGACTGACGCAACTGCGGCGTTACGGCGATTGCAAATTGGAAAACACTGACGTCGCGCTGCAGAATGACGCAGCTGCACAACATCCTGGATGTACCCCTCGGGATGTCATCGACATACCTGACGAGATAGAGAAAAGCCGATGGCACGAAAGTCTGCAAAAGAGGAGTTGTTGAGCAACTTCGTTCGCAACTCCTCTGCTCGCACAGCTACGGCGACCACGTACACCACTGCGCCCAGGCGCTCCGCGTCACATCGATCCGGGTCGCGTCTCCGCCACCCGCGGGGATGGTGTAGACATAGAAGTCTCCGCTTTCGTTCATATCGGACGAAAACGCAATCCGCGCGCTGTCTGGGGACCACGTAATGCCGTTGAAGCTGCGCAGCACCCAGCGCTGTGACGTGGCGTAGTCGGAATACCACCCCGCCCCTGTCATCTTGCCATCCTGCTCGCCTCCCGTTCGAGGTCGCCGCGGACCTTTTGACACAATCTCCTGATGACCGCTGCCATCCACATTGATGGTGAAAAGGCCTGCCCGCACGGTGTCGGAGTTGTTCTTGCCCCCCTGGAAAGCACCAGCCAGACGCTTGCCGTCCGGAGACCAGATCACCGAAGAAATATGCGTGTATCGGATCGCCCAAGGCGCAAAGAATACGCGACTAGCCCCGTCTTCGACGTTTGTCAGCAGCAGCGCCCGTCGGTCTCCCACAGGCTGGAACGTACATGCGATCCATTTTCCATCCGGCGACCAGACGGGCGCGCGTTCATTTCCGGGCTTGTCGGTCACCAACCGTTGTGCCGATCCATCGACGTTCATCAAACAGATGTCATAGGCGCCTTGGCGAACGGTCTCGAACACGATTCTCTTGCCGTCGGGTGACCAGCGGGGTGCGCGGTCAATGCCAGGACTGGTTGTCAGTCGAATCTGGTCGCTACCGTCCGCATTCATGCGATAGATCTCCCAGTCGCCGTCGCGCTCGGAGACAAACGCAATCTGCTTCCCGTCCGGGGACCACGTCGGTGAATGGTCGCAAAAGGCGTTGTTGCTCGCGTTGTACCCGCGCGAACCGTCAGCGGCGGCGATGGTGATTTGCCCTTTGCCAGTCGAATAGCATGAGAAAGCCACCAGACCACCATCCGGAGCCCACCTCGGCGACCAGCAGTTGCCTTTCGTAGCGAATAGTGCTTTTTCCTGATTGGTGTTGAGCTCCACTGCCTGTAAAGAAGTGCGCACCGTGGAATAATAAGGGTACCGGGCGTTGTTTTCCGTGCGGGACTTGAGATACACCAGCTTAGAACCAGTCGCAACCGGAGAAATCTTCGGCAAGACAGCTTCGCGTCGCAACGCCTTGCGAACCCTGCCGACCGGCTCCGCCACGACTCCGCCGATCGGATCGTTACTGGATCCGTCCGCAGCAGCCTGCAACAGTATCCAGGCATCAGAACGTCGCTCCAAATCCAGAGAAAGCCCACCCGAAAGTGTTTCGTTACCCCACAACGGATTCTTGCCAGCTCTGAGATAGTGGATGCCACTGATCGGATCGCGTACCGTCCACGTCGTTCCTTCAGGTAGCTGTGCGCACCGCACAGTCACGGTAACGGGCCGGTCGACATTCACATTACTCACATGCACGAGGTGGCTGTCTTTCAGATGATAGGTGCGTTGGAGTACTTGTTCACCTATCCGCGGATTTCCTGACTGCTCGACCACGCAGGCGAACGCGAAATCGAGCTTCCCATGCAACAAGTAGTCACGTGTTTTGCTTTCTACCGTTGCAATGCGCCGATTGGCGGAACGCAGAACTCGATACTCATCCGCTCGGAGTGGAGAGTCGAACCAGGTCCACGTTCCATCCGAGTTGACCGCGGCCTCGTAGATATATCGATCGAGACTGACGGCCGTGGCGGGAGCTCCGCTCCAGCCAGCAAGGTAAGAACCGATGACGTGCTTGACACCCATGGCACGGAAGTCACGCGTGTAGAGATCCCACCAGGGGCAAGTCGGGTGTGGGTAGTAGTGACTCTCGTCGACAAATATGGACGGCACTTCCGCCGAGGCAGGTCCCTCGATCGCTGCCAGCACCCGCCAGCCGTTTTCCAGCCATCCCGGTCGAATAAAAGGACAGTAATGGGAGAAGATAAAATCTGGTCTGATCTTGCGAACGCGTAACGCAATGCGGCGGAAGATATCCATGTAGCGAACGTGCAGGACCTGCAGGTACCCATCCCAGAGGCCTTCTGATTTCAGCCACTGGACCCTCTTGGAAGGTGAGATCTCCGTTGGCTTTCTTGCCAGATTCTTCTTCCGCAGGAAGTTGCCAAAGCAATCATCGCAATAACACAACAACGAACCCGCGCTATCCATCCCCGTCGCATAGGGCTCCCAGTCGACAAGCAAGCCGGCCGAACCCTGCTCCGCAGATTCCAGAGCAGGCTTCACCAGCCACTCCTCCAGAGCCGGTTCATCAAATGGGCAAGCCACGTACGCAGGCGCCCACTCCGCCCAGGCAATCCATGCTGGCTCTCCCTGCTCCTTCGCCTCAAAAGAATTGCGACCATTCCTGTCGATGGCCAACCTGGCCTTGGTATTTTTCGCTGCGAAGACAGCGTTAGCCACTTTCACCATGCCGAAATGGTGCAGACCGTGTTTCTGGCAGGCGGTGAGTCGCTCCGGTACGAACGCGTGGCGCCAATCCGGCGGCCCGTCTTCCACGAAGACCGTGCCCCCGGCAACCGCCAGGTTTTCGATCACCTCTGACATCGGCACTCCGTCTCCTTCAATACGGCTCCATTGTCCCCACATGAACCGGATCTTCTCCTGTTCCCACCAGGGCACATCATCTCCTGCAAACGCGGCTTGCCCCCAAGTCGTGACTGCCACGACAAGAACGATCAACAAAGGAGTCCTCTTCATGCTCGCGAGTTCCTTTCTCATCAGCCGACACTCAACCCCATCATAGCGAGCGTCGTGCCTCGATTCTTATTGCTGCATCTTCTTATTTACTCTTCTGGCGAGGCGTGCTGCCTCAATAACGCGTAGCTTATGAGTACCGCGGGCAACGCTCTCGTGCTCATCGCAGGCCTCAAGTTGAAATGAGATCAACGGCCCATCGGCATAGATCACTCGGGCACGACAAGTGACTTCATTGCCAATGGGCGTCGCCGCGGTGTGATCGACGTTGACGGTCACGCCTACCGTACTTTCGCCTTGCTCCAGTAGAGGCAGCATTGCGTTGCGCGCCGCATGTTCCAGAAACCAAATCAGCCAAGGCGTACAGAGAATTCGGGGCATCCCATCCTGCGCAAAGTCGATCAAGTGCTGCTCGCGAACGATGAACTTCTCTTCGCCAACGGTGCCGGTTTTAGGAACGCTTTTCATGTCTGATCAATCTCCGCAACAGTCTTCAATACTGGGGATTCACCGAACACACACCGGCCTATCCGTAGCACTTCGTTTCTTGTTCGAATCCCAGGACTGCGGTGTCACATCCTTCTGGCTGTTTGCCGACTGACGTCAAAGCACGCCCTGGAACAGGACACGCTTTCTGAGTCATGGCCAGGATTTCACGGATCCTGCCACTGCTGTTGTTTGAGCATCAATCGCGGCCGGTTTTCCGATAGAACCAGGCTAGCGGCAACGATACAAAACGGTAGTCGATATACCCAGGTTCCGCTTCAAAACGAAAACGCGAGCTGAACAACGGAAAATGCATGTAACTCAAATACACCCGGTCACCACGGAACACACAACTCGCATAGCAATAGGCGTGGTACCGACTCTGTTCGATCAGCTTAAGATGCTTCCAGGTTTTGCCACCGTCGCTACTGATTGCCGAAACGAGCGGCGTACGTCCCGCGTAGCCGTAAGTCCACAAGGCCAGAATATCCTCCGTACCCGGAATCCGCCTTAGAATCGCAGGCGAGCACTCTCCCAACAAGGGAGACAAGATTGGCTTTCCCCACGTCTCTCCGGCATCACGGGACCAGGAGAAAAACTGACCGCCGGCAATAGATCGCATCGTCATCAACAACCGTCCATCCGCCAACTCGCAGAGACTCGGTTCATTGACGTTCTGACCACGTTTCTGCTGACGAGTAAGTCCCGGGTCGGGAACGTGCTGACCCGCCTTCCAAGTACGCCCATCATCATCCGAATAGCAAGCATAAGGCCAACGGATGCCACCGATGTATTCGCGCACAGCCAGCACAATACGGCCGGTGGAGAGTCGTGTCAGGCAAGCATTATTGGCGCAGTGACGGTTCCCAGTCCCAGGCGTCATCACAGTGCGATCACTCCACGACCTTCCCTCATCCATTGAGCGCCGCAGCACCATCCCTTTCGCTGGCATCGTCGGAGTTCGATCGTAGTACGCAAGCAGGAGATCGCCGTTCGTCGCGCGCAACAGGCTGGCCGACATCACATTCCCCTGCGATCCTTT
>CAZITS010000098.1:0-11506 GCA_964542185.1 uncultured Pirellulaceae bacterium | reverse complement strand
AAACCGTCTCGTCATCAAATTGTGGCCGGCTGTCATCAAATCGATCACAGCCGAGTTTTCCGAGGCCGGCTGGCGACTGAACACGGCGAACGAGACGACATGTAGCCAGCTCGGCAAATGCACGGGACGTCATTTGACCGCGTCTCGATCAGTATCCTGCTAAGAGACAGGCACGCCGATCACGGTCTGCGGACGTAGAGAACCTCACTGAACCGGTCGAGAACACCCAGGATCAGGGCATCTTGATCTGAGCCAGGTAAATACTGGTCCTGCCTTCGTGTGATGAGTAGTAGCTCATCCACAGCAACCCATCATGCCAAACCATACCGGGGTAACTATTGTCCCCCCCACTGGGCAATGTCAGCACAGGTTGGTACGCGTCACGGTCCATCCGAGCCAAAACCGTAACGCGTTTTTCTCCGTACTGTCGGGCAGCCGCCCAAAGTTGTCCATTCGGCAAACGAATGAAATTGGGGCCACCAATATTCTCCGCGATCTTCGTCCACGACCATTCTTTGTACGGTGGGCGACTCGTACCAATCCAATGAGGTCGAGTCAACGCAATCAACTCACCATCTGGCATAAATCTCAATGTCGTTTCACTGGCATTCCAGGTATTGTTCGGAAGTCGAAACTCCGTGATCCACTCCCAATCAAGACCATCGCTACTTCGATAAAGCATGCCTCGACGAGGGTCACTCCCTTCTCCTAGCTTGCTGACACTCCAGGCCCGCCCTTTGTGCCAGGTCACGCGCCACAACCAATGATCTTCCGCCAGTAGCTTAGTTGGCTCTGTCCATTGCCGACCATCCTTGGAAAAAGAAACGCGTGGGGATCGCGTACCATACTTGCTGGAATCGTAGACACTTCCTCCCATTATGAGCATCAATCGTCCATCAGGCATTACAGACAATTTGGGATCACGCAAATCAACTCCGCGCTGACTAATTAGCGCTGCCGAACGCCAGTTGCCTCCATCTGCCGAGACAATGACTCTCACTTTCCCATTACTTTTGCCATGTTTCTCCGCTTCTCGAAACGTCACCCACCAACAATTGTGGTGGCGAGCCAGATCAGTAAACGCATTGTGTTTCCCCGCATCCCAGATCTTCTTGACCGAGACAAGTTGCGGCTCCGCCGCAGTCAGTTCAGGATAGACTGCGAGGGAAAATACGATCACAACCATTAAAGTCAACTGTCGAACCACAGTTCCATACCTCTGCAAGAAACAAGGAAGTACGCGAATTCATCAAGACAGGAATTTGGTGTCTGTGCCACAGATCGTACAATACCCTCGACACCCGGTGGCATAGCTCGTAACGATGACGCAGCTCACAAAACAGTGTACGACAGCGGGAAACTATTCTCCACTCGACAGCACCGAAAGCCGCACGTCGCAAGACTCAACTCTGCCTCAAAACCCCGGCAACGCCATTCCAATGGGCACACCCTGATATCACACAGTCCTGAGGCACCGTATGATAGCGGTCACTTGCTGCCCACTCGAAAAACCGATTTTTCTGCGACCAACACCTCCGTTTTTACCCCTGGAAAAGAGTCGTGGCGTTACCCGAACAAGACCCTATTATCGTGGCTCCCAGTCCCACCCCGTTCCGTCACGACGACAAGGTCGATTTTCCCGCCATCGAGCGCAATGTCGCCCGTTGGATGACAACGCCTCTGTCAGGTTTTGTGCTGAATTCAGAAAACGGGGAAGAGGCTTTTCTCTCCGAAGCCGATCGGCTGGAAATTATCCGTACGGTCCAGCGTGTCAATCAAGGACAAAAGCTCTTGATCGCTGGAGTCGATAGTCCTTCGACCAGTGAAACACTGAGAATAGCCAATCGATCTGTTGAGGCGGGAGCCGAGTTAATCCGAATTCGAATTCCTCGTCTGACTGCAAACATTGATGACTATTTCAGCGCTGTGATTCCACGCATCGAAGTACCCGTTCTAATCATTCATCAAATGATGCCCGGAACTTTTCTCAGCACGAGTACACCTGCTGGTGCTGAAGCCGAGCAAATTGGTACCTGGCTAGCGCAAGAAAATGTCTTCGGTTACATCGCATCTGCCGACTTACGATTCGAGGCTCGTGTGCGGAGATTTGTTTCCACGTCAAAACGGTTTTGGATCGGAAATGGAAGCCTGTTGCTGGCCGGTGTAATGCTTGGAGCAAATGGTGCCTGCATGATGTTAGGAAACATCGCGCCCCGCGAGTGCTACGACATTATGCGTTCTGGCATGACTGGACACCTGGATCAGGCGAGAACCATCCAGGATCGGGTACTGGAACTGGACTGGCAAGTCCTCACTCGCCGGGCCGCTGGACTCAAGGCCGCACTGCAAGTGCTCGGATTCGAGAGTGGGCTACCGCGAGCACCATCACTGGCATGCAACCCACAGGACATTCAACAAATCCAAGAAGCTATGCGTCTCGCCAGGCTAATTGATTGAACCCTCCGCCCGATTCTATCAACGGCTTCGCTGATGAGGACACGGTCACCTCCCATAGCTCGCGAGCTCATCATCTCCCCCAGATAGTCGCGACTCGTCGCGTCATTCTTGCTAGTTCATCGGGCGACTCACCCTGCCGCCCCTGCACCGCTTCAAAGGTCCAATTTGCTGCGTAGCCGACTTCGGCAAGCGCTGCCCGGATCGCATCCCAATCCAATCCTCCATGGGTCGGTACCCAGTGATCATCATTAGGTCTGACTGCATCAACGTCTTGAAGATGGGTACCCTGCAGACGGCTACCGGCAAAATGAATCTCCGCAACCGGGTCATTTCCGATCGTCCAGGCATGTCCGGTATCGAGAATCAATGCCACGTGTTCAGCCGGATACTCATCCACGAGTGGCCGGAGCTGACGCATACTCAATAAAGGATAATCACAGTGGTAGGGCAAGTTCTCAAGAAGAATACAGGTACCCACCTCAGCTGCAATCGGGACCAGCTCATCCAGGGAACGTCGCACCGCATCTTGCATGAGTGTAGGTAATGGACCAATCTGAGTATCCGAAACAAAGATCGGATTCGGTACGGGGTGCACAATCAGCCCGCGAGAACCAAGAGCGCCGCTGAACCGCACAAAGCGTTGCAGGGTCTTTACGCTCTCCTGTCGCCAATCCTCATCTGGAGCTCCGGGAACATTACGTTTGGCTGGTGCGTGCACAGTCCAAGAGCTGAACCCCCGGTCTTCCAGCCGTCCGCGAAACTCCTTGAGGGCATTCCCCTGTGGTGGCTCATCGAGATGCGGTGCCTGGCCCAATATCTCGACGCCAGAAAATCCAGCATCCGCAATCGCATCCAACGCCGCTTCCAGACTGCGATCGCTAAACCCTAACGTACTGTAGCTTGTTTCACTCATCCCAGGTACCGCTGGTGCAACAGGCACCAGGTCTTTCTTACTGGTGACACTTTTCCGTATTCAGCCACCCCACGTGAACTCTCTCGACTACTCGATGCAGACTACAATTGTGCCCACTCTAGCTGCTGATCTGGCCGCCGTCGCCCCCTCGACCCGAGACTAACCCAATCTGAGACCAACACAAAGCCATACCAGAGACTCCGATCCCGGACTCTAACATCCACAGGTTATCGTTACCCATCTCGACGTTTTTCGCCGAGCGCCGGCAAACTCGTCGTGATTCACAATTCGCCTGTCGATAGAACTACCAACGGAAGTGGTAGAGCATCAGACCTGACCCCGGATGAGATCCGTAAACTCGACACCGGCGAGTGGTTCCATCCGAGATTCTCCGGCCTGAAGATCCCGACGCTTGACGAAGTCTTGCGACTCATCCGGGAGAAACCGCGTCGCCCTGTCTGGATCGCTATCAACGTGAAAGTCATCTCTCCAGGAATCGAAGAAAAGATGGTTCGGCTCGTCGAACAATCTGACTTGCTCAAACAGGTTTTTGCGTTTGGATAACCACCTGAATCGAGTCGCCGGTTCAAGAGCGCCAATCCGAAATTGAAAACAACGGTCGTCAAGATCTACGATTACGAGCACCCCAGTCGGGCCTTAACCAACCTACTGGCCACTGTCTTGGGCCGGTTTCATTCCCAGCTGGGAGCACGTTGACCGGCTGGACAAACAGGCCTGGCTAAGTCTTCAGATCGGCCCAAAACGCCCGGACATCTGGGATCAGGCCCGCGCCAGCCGGCTTGATGGAATTTGTACCGACTGGCCGTTGGATTGCCGCTTGCACTGGCAATCCTACAAATCAATCAAACGCGCGCAGCAAAACAACGGCGCACTCCGATTCCGATACGCCACCTCACTCGCGTTTGATTTTGATCACCGCCGGTCGAGTCATCTTGGCAGGAATAAACTTCATGGAAATCGAGTTGACGCAATGGCGGGTGTTCTTGGCCGTAAATCCTTCGCCAAGAAACACGTGCCCCAAGTGGCCACTGCAATTACGACAGGTGATCTCGGTTCGGCGTCCGTCAGCGTCCGTATGGCGATCGACCGCATTGGCAATCTCATCGTCGAAACTGGGCCAACCACATTGACTGTCGAACTTGTCATCCGAACGATAAAGTGGTGCATTACAGCGGCGGCAGATATAGATCCCCGATGCTTTATTGTCGGTATACTCACCGGTAAACGGCCGTTCAGTCCCCTTGTCAACAATCACATAGGACTCTGCCGCGGTCAGCTGGTTGTACGTCGTCTGCACGCTTTCCTGCGGCTGTATCTCCTCCTCCGGCTGCGCTTTGTCTGTTGCAGTCACTTGTTGCTCTACTTTGGCAGCAGTCTCTGTCAGCGCCAGATCCTCAGTGTTTACACGTTTCTCGTCAGTCACGTCTTGCTCCGTATTCTCAGGCGATGCTTCCGCTGTTTCTAACGCTGCGGTCTCTGTCGACGTACTGGACACAGGCAGAACACGGGGCTCCGCAGTACAGCCGATCGCCGCCAGGCAAGTCACCAGGCAGGTTGTTCGCAATCTCGGCACTATTTGACTTTGCAAGATATCACTCCATGCAAACTGGTTGAGATTTTGACACTGTCAAGAAGACATCGACACCACTAAGCGCAGTATACCTCGGGCAAGATGGCAAGCATATATAGATTACCGAATGCCGAATCGCTACCGCACATTAACCAAACACTTTGACGAACTACTGTCTATCCACCTGCATCGCCTGGACACATTGTCACGCAGTACAATGAGAGTCCGGGTGCCGGCAGATTACTGGTTGACATACGCTGTGATGTAAACCTTTTGGACACCTCTTCACCGATGTAACACTAGCACTGTGGATTGCCCGTAACGATGAAAAAACACGAGAGAGCCTGTTACATCTCAGCCAAACTACAGGAGCTTTATCCGAGCATTGCAGTTCCACTGGACCACCGCGATCCATACACCTTACTGGTCGCTGTGGTATTAAGTGCGCAATGTACCGACAAGCGTGTTAACGAAGTTACCCCTCTGCTCTTTGCACAAGCCGACTGTCCTGCGGAAATGGCCTGTTTACGCATCGCACAAATCAAAAAATGCATAAAAACATGTGGGCTGGCGCAACAAAAAGCAAAAGCGATCCGTGAATTGTCGCGCATTCTGGTCGATCGATACGACGGCCGTGTTCCCGAAACATTCGAAGATCTGGAAACCCTGCCGGGAGTCGGCCACAAAACAGCCAGTGTGGTGATGGCCCAGGCTTTCGGAAAACCGGCGTTTCCCGTCGACACACACATTCATCGGCTGGCACAACGCTGGGGACTTACCAATGGAAAGAACGTCGTAAGAACGGAAAATGACTTGAAGAAATTGTTCCCACAAGAGTCCTGGAACCGACTCCACTTGCAATTTATCTACTACGGTCGCGAACACTGCACAGCCCGCGGTTGCGATGGCACCGCATGCGTCATTTGCCGCACCTGTTATCCGAAACGACGCAATCCTGTGGTAACACAAAAAGCATGAAGACGCCGGCTTTTGCCGCGTCTTTTCTGTGACACTGCATTTCTTTGCGCAACAAACAATCAAGGGGAACGATCGCCCACAAAGACGGTGGAAGGAACAACCCTGGTATCCTGAAGCTACCCCAGTAATCGAGCCAGATACGCACCGTACGGATTGTTCAGCCGATCGGCCAATTCCTGTAATTGCCCGCGGTCGATGAATCCCTGGCGAAACGCGATTTCTTCGATGCAGGCAATTTTCAGCCCCTGTCGATCTTCAACGGTCTTGACGAAATTACCAGCGTCAATCAACGCCGCTTCTGTTCCCGTGTCCAGCCAGGCAAATCCCCGCGACAACCGCTTGACCTTGAGTTTGCCCCGTTGCAAATAGACCTCATTCACAGCGGTGATTTCCAACTCACCGCGAGGGGAAGGCTGAAGTCCTTCCGCAATTTCGACGACGTCGTTGTCATAAAAATACAACCCGGTAACAGCCAGATTGGAAGGTGGATTTTGCGGTTTTTCAACGATACGTACAGGCCGCCCCTTGGAATCCAATTCAACAACACCAAACCTTGCAGGATCTGCAACTTCATAACTGAACACGGTGGCACCATCGGGTTGAGCAGCTGCCTCGCGCAGGTAATTCTGCAGACCGTGTCCGTAGAAAATATTGTCGCCCAGAATCAGGCTCACAGGACTGTCCGCGACAAACTCCCGACCAACCAGAAAAGCGTCCGCCAAACCACGTGGTTCAGGCTGTACTGCGTAACTTATCGACAATCCCAAAACACTGCCGTCACCCAACAAACGTTCAAAGCCCGCAATATCATCAGGTGTTGAAATGACCAGGATCTCGCGGATCCCTGCAAGCATCAGCACCGACAACGGATAATAGATCATGGGCTTGTCATAAATTGGCAAGAGCTGTTTGCTGACAGCGCGCGTGATCGGATAAAGCCGAGTTCCAGCACCACCTGCAAGAATAATGCCTTTATTTTGTTTCATTTCCATTACCGGCGACTCTCAAAGGTAAATTGGTGATCGAGCGCTCGTTTGCAATCACGACCGCCCACCATCTCCGGACAGCTCTCGTGAAATCCCTCTTGCGGTGTCTTCTGCCAGTCTATTGACCTGCTCCTATCATACGCTAGGGCTGCGTAATCGAGCTGCCGCATTTTCCGTTTTAGGATAGCCATCGCCTCTCTGCCGGAGAAGTATCCGGCGCCGTGACTTCACCTCCTAGCAACGCTTTTGCGCGAAACACAGTGACAAGACAACACGGCCTGCTTGCCGCCGATCTGAGCGTGTGTCCCAGTGAAGCAGGTCGCTACACATCGGTAACCTGTTGCTCAAGGGATCGCTCACAGGCCAAGCGCACTCGCTGCAGAACTCGAGCACTCGACAACCTGTCTCGCCACAGAGGTGCAGAGATCACCGAGAAAGAATCCCGAGGTGATTGTTGTCGTCAGATCGTCCCAATACCCAGAGAGGATCGACCGGAGCACTATTCGTGCCGCAACGCTTCAATCGGATCCAGGTAGGCTGCCTGGAAAGCCGGATAGAGTCCGGAAATCAAGCCCACGACCAGAGAAATGCCGAGCGACAAACCAACCGACCAGGGAGCAATCCGAGGTTCGAGCGCGTTGACAATCGGTGGCAAGGCATCTGCAGAGAAGCTACTGACAATATCTCTCAGCCCTCTAAAGATCGGCCTGCACATCAAACCAAATCCCACCCCCAGCAGTCCACCACCGGCCGTCAACACCACGGTCTCCACCAGAAACTGCTCAATAATCCGCGTCCGTGTTGCCCCGAGCGCGCGGCGAATGCCAATTTCACGAGTACGTTCGGTCACAGTCGCCAACATAATGTTCATGATGCCGATACCACCTACGAACAACGAAATTCCGGCAATGACAACCAGCAACACGTTGAACATCATGCGAGTTCTTTCGGCTTGGCGCAACAACTCCTTGGGAATCACGACGGAGTAATCTTCCTCCTCATGGTACTGTTCCAACATTGCTTCAATGATCGCCGCGGTTTCATCTACCTGCGCAAGGTCAGCGACGGTCACCGTAATCTGCGACAGCTCGACAATTTCACCATTCATGCTCGAGCGTGTGCGCCGCATGATGAAATCACCGATCCGGCGCTGCAATGTACTCAGTGGAATATACGCGTCCAGGTTGTACTCGCGGGCATCCAGACTGCCACCAATCGCAGCCGAAGCGGCACGCGCACGCGTCTGACCGATCACTGTGTAAACATCGCTGCCGTAACTAGCTCCCACTCGAATCGCCTTGCCAATCGGATTTTCATGGGGAAACAGTCGCTTGGCGGTACCGTCCGCCAGCACCATTACGTTCTCTTTCTCATCACGTTTGTTGAACCAGCGACCGCGTGCCATTTCGAGGGTATTCAAGATTCGGTAGTTGTCATCGCAGCCCACCAGCTTGGTATCGACAGCATGATCTTGATAACGCAGCTCGCGTTTAAGTTCACGCATCGGTACGACACGAGTCAGGTTCGGTAGATTGGAAGTAATCCGGCGGAGATCGGAACGCAGTAAACCGTATTTTGCGACACGTTCGTCCGTTTTCTTCCCACCCTTCTTGGAACTGGTGGGCTTGATACTGCGGACAATAATGTTGGTCGCGCCCAACTCTTTGATCTGTTGCTGCGCCTGGTAACTGACACCCTCGCCCATCGCCACCAACCAAATCACCGTGGCGGTCCCAATAAAGATACCCAAGGCTGCCAATCCCGCGCGCAACTTCTGCAGCAATAGGCTCTTTAAACCGACCTGGAATGTCTGTAGGAAGCCACTAATCACAGGAAACAACACCAATTTGTTAATGGAAAAACGTGTCTAGTTTCGTAGCAGTGCCACTCTGTAAGTCGTCATGCACAATCCAGGCTTGAGCGATTAACTCGGCTGCAAGCCCCAAGTACTACAGCTGAACAAGAGTCACCTGGTCGGCCTGATCAGCCAAACACCAACGACCAACCCATCCGCGGACCGACTTCGCTAGGGCTTGCTGGGTTTTTTAGGCTTGGGCTTGTCACCTTGTGGTTTCTTGGGCTTGGGCTTGTCACCTTGTGGTTTCTTGGGCTTGTCAGCCGCAGATTCCTGTTCCGCAGACGCTGTCGGCTCAAGGCCCTCGCGCTGTGCTTCTTCGATATAAGCCCGCGGATTGAGCACAACTTTGTCACCAGCTTTCACACCCGTTTTCACCATCATGAACTCATCATCGCTGTCCCCTACATCCAACACACGTTTCTGTGTCTGGTTTCCCTCTTTGACCCAACAGTGATAGACACCGTTAGTCTCGACCACCGCAGCCACGGGAATCGTGAGCACATCGACATGTTCGGCCAGGATAATATCGACAGAAGCACTCATTCCGGGTCTGTACGTCGAATCTTCGCCTGCATCAATCTTGATCACAGTGTCATACTTCACCATATTGCCAGTCCACCACCCCGATCGTCTGGCGATAGAGGCAATCGTCGAAACCTCCGCTTCAATGGTGTCTGCGAGCAGGGTAACACGAGCCCGCATGCCCGGCTTGAGGCGGTCCACGTAGGCTTCGTGAACCCCTACCTTGACCTGCATTTGCCTGAGATCGGGAATCTGCAACAACACCTGATCTTCACGGACTGTCGCACCCTCTTCCACATCCGGTGTTGATTTCCAGTCTGCCATGGAAGGAAAAATCACCATCCCAGAGGAATCTGCTGTGATCACGCAATTCTCAAGTTGTTTCTCCTCGCGATCCAGCTTCGATTTCTCCAAATCAAGATTTGCCTTGTCAGACTTCATCTTTGCTTGCTTGGCCTTCAGCTTGCCACGCAAATCGGTCAACGTCTTTTCCTTCGTAAATCGCTGCAAGGCATCCAACTGAGTGTTGGCCACTTCTAATTCCAGATTGGCTCGCTGCAAGGAAAAAGTATTGCCTTCAACTTCCAAGGTACTGACATATCCTTTGGTAAACATATCCTGGCTGTGCTCCAGGATATTTTCCGCGGAACGCAAATTTGACTTGGCAATCGCCACGTCTTTTTGTTTCGTCTTGAGTTCCGAAGCGTACGTTCCTTCGATGTACTCCTGGATGTCAATTTCTGCCACCTGGACATCACTATCAGATTGGGCGTACGTCGCCATCGCCGTCTGATAAGAAATCTTCTTGGTGCTGATGTTGTCTTCAATTGTGGAAGAGTCGAGCTTGACAAGCTCGTCACCAGGCTTGACGTCCGTACCGGTTTCAATGACCCAGAGTACTGTTGCCTGGCCGCGGACTTTGCACTTGATCTCTTTGTTGCTGGAACTCTCCAACATCCCCTGTTCAGTCACCATCACAGACAAATCACCGCGCGAGATGGTGTGCGTCAACGTGGTACTCAAATCCTCAGACGAAGCATCACTGCCGCACCCACTGGCCGCGATCACCATGACACCCAGGATTCCCGCGAACGCGATCTGCCGACAGCTGGCACCAAAAATAAGGGGACGCACCGCAGCCAATCGTTGGCGAAACGTGGTAAATCGTCGTGTTGCAGTCGTCATAAACCTGTCTCCGTCGCGGTTTTCCGCACCAGACGTGTCAAGTAACCAGCCACGCGTGACGTGACCTTCAGATTCGGCGTTATCCGCTTGGGACAGGCTATCCAAAAGCCCATAACGGCAGCACCGAAGTAGCTCGCTTAGTATAACCTAACTCCCAGAGAGTGTTCATAGACTCCCTTTTTTTCGAAACCCTACCCATTTAGACAGGATCTTCACGTTTTCCTGACGAAATAGCGGGGCGTGGTTACAAGAAACAAGATTCTCTGCCCAATGGATCGGCCCGTGTGGCGATGTAAATACACGCCAATGAACCGTTTTTCCTGCGCCATTTGCCTGGAAAGTGATGTTACGCAGAGAACAGGGGCGCGATCGGTTTCCCATCGCGGACCAGCATAATGGGACGGCCGACGTTGGTTTGAAACTCCGTCCGCGGATCGATGCCGAGATTGTGAAAAAAGGAAGCCGCCAGATCGTCAGGTGAGTAAGGCTGCCCCGCTGGTTCCGCAGCCTGTGAATCCGATTCGCCGACGACTTGCCCCCCCTGAATTGCCCCACCGGCCATCAAAGCGCACATCGCACGTGCCCAGTGATCCCGACCACCACCGCCATTGACGGTCGGCGTTCGACCGAACTCACCCGTCATGAAAATCGCCGTGGAATCCAAGCGCCCTTGATCTTGCAGTCGGTCGAGCAAGCCCGCAAACCCGCGGTCCAAAGGCGGCAGTAGCGTACGCAACTTGGGAAAGTTCTCCGCATGTGTATCGAAGTCGAATTCCGCCGGCCGGAGTCGCACCGTGACAAAATGCACACCTGCTTCGATCAAGCGCGCGGCAAGCAGCAGTGTCTGCCCGAATTCATGCTTGCCAAAACGATCTATTTCCGATCGTTTTTCCTGCGACAAATCGAAGGCCGACCGGGTACGCCGTGAGCTGATGATGTCGTACGCCTGCTCCGAAAAACGGTCAAGACCGCGAACTTGATCATCGAGATCGTCAAACCCGCGAAAAGCAACGTCT